>JAAXHN010000010.1 GCA_012270885.1 Acidimicrobiia bacterium
ACCTTTTATAGGTCCTGAGCCTAGCAACTCAGGGAGCGGGCGTGGCGGGGTGAGAGACGCCGGTCTCGGAGGGATTCAGCCGTTGAAACTCCACCAGGGCCAATTTCGAGGCCTTCTTTCTCCCCAGCCGCTGGTAGAGGAGATGTAGCCAGTAGTGCAGCCGGGAATCCTCCGGGTCCAAATAGGTAGCGTCCTCGAAGGCCTCGGCCGCCTTCCTGAACTGACCCAGGCGCCAGTGGATTTCACCCACCAGGATGTGGGTGTTTTTCAGCCTTGGCTGAACTTCCACCGATTTCAAGGCAAATCGCAGGGCTCCCTTGGGTGAGTCTTCCAGCAACAGGCGGGCCATGCTCTGGTAGGGATAGCTGTAGCCTCGAAAGAACGTTTGCTCGATGAGGGCGATGCTTGCCGCGAAGTCTTTGCGAGCCTTGTCCTTTCGACCCATTTTCTGGAAGGCGCGGCCTCGATGGTAGAGCGCCTGCACGTAGCTGGGTCTGTGTTGGAGGGCATTGCCGAAGGCCTTGACCGCGGCCTGGGGATTGTCGTTCACCGATGCCTGGTGGAGTCCCCAGAAAAAGGAGAGCTCGGGATCGGTGGGAGTCTGGAGGAAGGCGTGCTCCATTTGGGACTCGAACAACCGGTGCTGCCTGGACGAGAAGTAGCAGATGGCCAGAGTCTTGGCCAGACCGGGTATTTCGGGCCGAAGTTCCTGTGCTTTTTTCAGCAGGGGAATGGCGCGGTCATAACGGGCCTGGCGAAACTGGACCATCCCCGCCAGGAAGGAGGCCTCCGGATGGTCGGGGGAGCCGGCCAGCAGCCGGGTGGCCACCCTCTCGGCCTGGTCCCAGCGCCTGGACTTGATGAGCGTTTGCAGGATCTCCAGGCGAGAGCGCCGCTTGAGTTGGGGTTTCCCGGACTTGTGGGGCTTTTGGAGGGCCTGCGCACTGCAGACGGCCGGGATGGGAAAGCCCCCGAGGCAGAGTGCCAGAATGACTCCAAGAGCCGCTGATCGCGGGGCAGGGGTAGTAAAGCTCACCTCGATCCTCTCGGAAAGGACCAGCCGTGGGAAAGTGAACACTGCTGCCGGTGGATACCACTGGTTATTTTATCGCGTCCGGGGAGCTTTCCTGCAAAAAAAGAGGGGTTTGGTGGGCCCGGCCTATCGAGACGGCTACTCCCTCGCGGGCAGGTAGGCCCCGTCGCCGCTGCGTTGCCCCGGGGCCCCGCCGTCGTTGACGACCCCGTAGGCCAGAAACGGGTTCACCCCCGAGACCTTCTCGATCCGGATATACCCCTGCCGGGTCTCGGCCGAGGCTCTGCCCAAAATCGCGTTGATCTGGTGCCAGCTCCGGGCCGGCACCGGCCGGGTCGCCACCGTCGCCACCAGCCTCCCCGTCTCCCCGTCGTAGATCTCCAGGTGGAAGACGCTCGCGCTCCCGTCCACCTCCCCCGTGTTGACCAGCGCCAGGTTGCTGCGGTTCTCCCGGTTCTGCTGCAATCCCTCCACCCAGGCCTCCCGGGCGAAGCCCTCTCCGTCCGGCGCCGCATTGTAGAAGACGCTGTAGGTTCCCCCGCCTCCCTTCGAGCCCGTCCTGGCCCCGATCACCACCCCGCTCAGATCTTCTTCCGCGGTGGTGACGAACAAGGGTCCCGCGTAAAACCCTCGGGTTGTTCCCAGTCCCGCCATCCCCTCTCGGCGCAACGCCTCCGCCAGATCGGGAACAAGCTGCTGCTCGCCGGCTTCGAGCTTCATGCTGAAGCCCACTCTCTTGTCGTCGGTCCTGACCTGCTCCGATACGAACTCGAATTCCAGCGTCCTGGGCTCCTGGGAGAAGTTGGTCACCGTCAGCTCACTTTGGAACTCGTCCGTCTCCACAATCACCGGCAGGGTCTGCCTCCGCTTCCCCTCCAATGAACCCGCCGTCACCGGAAAGATGAACGACCCGTCCGAGTTCCCCTGGTCGTTGATCACCCCGTAGGCGTAGAAGGGCGCACTCCCCTTCACCCGCTCCACCCTGACGTAGCCGTTCTCCACCGCGCCCAGCAGCCCCGATTCCTGGTGAAACCCTCCCGGCTCGAGCTCCACGTCGTCGAGGACCCGGGCCGTCGCATCTCCCGCATTTCCCGAGTACACCGTGGTCCTGAGGGTGATCGCTCCCTCTCCGGCAGCCCCCATGTTCTGGAAGGCCACGTTGGAGCGGTCCCGGCTGTTCTGCCTGAGCCCGCACAGGTAGACCGGCTCCTCAAACCCCGCCTCTTCCGCCACCCCCGGGTAGGCCAGCCCCGCCCTCCCCTCAGGCACCACCGTGGTGGTCCGCACCATCGCCCCCACCGCCGAGCCCAGCCCGACCTCCACCCGCAGCGTCCCCACCCGGTTCCCCCTCTCCGGAATCGGGATCCCCAATCCCCTCAGATAGGCGAGGGCGTCGGTCTTGACCACTTGTCTGCCCGCTGCCAGCGTGTCCGAGGCCGCCCCGCTCCCTCCTCCCGCATCGGCCGTGTAGGTGAGCGTGAACTCCATCTCCTCGTCCCCCCGGTTGGTCAGGGTCAGCTCCGAGGTGAAGAAGGACCGGTTCCGGCCTGCAGCCGAGAGAATCACCGGAACGAACAGGGACCCGGTCGTCAGCCGGAAGCTCCCCTCGGCCGGGACCGCCTCCCCACAGTCATAGACGAATCCTCCCACTCCCGACTCGGTGAAGCTCAAGCGAAGCTCGCAGGAGCTGCCGTCATCGTATTCCAGCCTCACCGTTCCCCTGCCCGGTCCGGTCCTCTCATAGGCGTAGCTGCCCGACCGCGAAGGGGGGCTCTCAGTTCGCGAGTCGGAAACCTCCGACCGGGTCGCCGCCTGCGCTCCGCCCCTCTCGCTCTGCTCGAAGCGGTTGTCTTCTCCAAAGCGCAGCTCCATCCGTCCGGCCGCGCCCTCCTCTCCCGTCAGCCTCAAGGTCAGGCGCCTCCCCTCCAGGTCCTCCTGGCCGAAGTTCGAGGGATCGTCCGGGTCGGGTTCCTCCGTGCCCGTCCTCCCCTCTCCCGGCTGCGACCACTCACCCGTCCCCTCAGCGTTGGCGGCCCTCACCTGCACCTGGTAGACCGTCCCCTCCTCGAGGCCCGACAGCGTCAAGGCCAGTCCCGTCCCCTCGTGCCCCCCCTCCCGGTAGCCTTCCGCTCCCTCCTCCCGGTAGCGCACCTCATAGCCGCTGATCTCAGGCCCCCGGTTCTCCGGCTCTCTCCAGCTCACCTTCAAGCGGTCCGCGCCCTCCGGCGTCACCTCCGGCGCTGGCGGCGCCCCCGGCGGCTCCTCCTCGTCGCTCACCCGCACCCGGATGACCTGCCGACTGCTCCGCTCCCTCTCCGCTTGCCCGCTCCTCGCCGCCACCACCACCACGTACTGGTTGTCTGCCGCAGGGCTCTCGGGTTCCCCGCTCTCCACATCCCCCGGTCTCTCGTAGTCCGGCGCCTCCTTGAAGCGCAGCTCCCCCGTCCCCTCAACCACCATGAACAGCGCCCCGTCCGCTCCCCCGGCGATCCCGTAGCCTGCAATCCCGTCCCCCTCGTCCGGGTCCACCGCTTCCACCTGTCCGACCCTCGTCCAGTTCTCCACCACCTCGAACGGCCCCGCGCCCGTGATCTCCGGCGCCCGGTTCAGCCCCGTCAGCCGGAAGCTCCCCTGGTCTCTCGTCCCGCCCTCGCAGCGGTAGAGGTAACTGCCCTCTCCGGCTCCCCTGAAAGTCAGACTCACCTCGCAGGAATCCCCATCGTCGAAGTCCAGGCTCAACACCCCCGTGGTCCGGCTGGTGTAGCGGTACCCGTAGCTGCCTGAGCCGGTGGCCGTCACCTCTCCTTCCCTGTCCAGCTCGTCTTGCTCGAACCGCAACCCCTCCCCGAATCTCAGCTCCCGGTCACCGCCCGAGAAAAACGCTTCCAGACCGAGTCGGGCAGCCTCCAGGTCCTCCCCCCGGAAGTTGGACCACCAGGCGGGATCGAGTGGCATCACCGCCTCCACCGCCTCCGACACCCGCCCGTTGCCGGCCGCGTTGACCGCGCGCAGCTCGAAGACATAGACCGTTCCGTTGAGAAGGTCGCTGACCGCGTACCCCGAGGCGTTGGCCTCATCCGGAGCGCTGTCGGGAATGGGAGTCCACTCCCCGAACTCCCCCAGGCCTTCCTTGAGGCGGTACTCGTAGCGCAGGATGGGCGTGCCCCCGTCGTTTTCCGGCGGGCTCCACTCCAGCCGCACCGCTCCGTCACCGGGCCGGGCCATCAACTCCGCCGGCGCTTGGGGAGGAAACAGCAGACCCCCGCCGCCGCCTCCACCACCACTGCCTGGCGGCGGCGACGGCGGCGGTGGCGGTGGGGGAGCGCGAAACTCCGGAGTGGCCGTCGCCGTCTCCGCCGCGCCCTTCCCCAAGGCGTTGACCCCACGCGCCTCGAAGTCATATTCCCGGCCGTTGATCAGGCCTCCCACCGTCACCCCGCGCGACCCCGCTCCGACATTCTTCCACTCGCTCCAGGCTTCCCCGGCGGCCGCGTACCGGTACTCGTAGCGGATGATGGCGGACCCCCCGTTGTCCGAGGGCCGGCTCCAGCTCAGCCTTGCCGATCCGCTGCCGGGACTCGCCCGGAGACCGATCGACGAAATGGCCTCGGGCGCCCCCGGAGGCGACACCCGGACCGCAAGCGGCTCTTCCGGATCCTCGTTCGGCCTGCCGCCCACCGACGCGCTCACGGCGCCTGCCCGTACCGTCAGCGTCAAGGTGTAGCTGTGGGCCACATTGCCGGTCTGCGGCGTCACCGTGCCGGTAAAGACCCGATTGTCGGCCGTTTGCAGACCCCCGATCCCCGGGTCGCAGAAGACCGGGTTGTTCCGATCGTCCCTGCAGGACGGGTCCTGGCCCGTGTCGATGTCGCTGGCGAAAAACGCCACCGGCTCGGAGAAGCTGATCCTCACCGTGAATGCCCCTGAGACCGGCGCCTCTTCCATCGCCCTCATCTCGAGCGTCAGCGGCACAATGGTCATCCCCTCGCCCGACTCCGACCAGTTACCCGTCCCCTCCTCGTTTTTGGCCCGTACCTGCACCTCGTAGCCGGTGCCCGGCTTGAGGTCCGAAAGCGTCAAGCTCAGCCCCTGCCCGTCGTGTTGAGCGGGTCTGAAGCTCCCCCGGCCCTTCTCCCGGTACCGCACGTCATAGTCGGTGATCTCCGGTCCCCTATTGTCCGGTTCGCTCCAGCTCACCGTCAGGCTGTCGGCCGTCTCCCCCGACAGGGTCGGGGCCTCCGGTGCTTCGGGCGGCTCCCTCCGGTCGGTCACCCGAACGACAAGCGTCTGCTCCGCGGTGAGTTCCCGGGCTCCCGCCCCGCTCCTCACTTCCACCGTCACCACGTACTCGTTGTCTCCCGCACCGTTGGCCGGATCGGCGCTGGCCACATCCTGGGGATCCTCGTAGTCCGGCGCCGTCCGGAAGCTCAGCTCCCCCGTATCGGAAGCAATGGAGAACTGCCCCTGGTCGGCCCCGCCTGCGATCGCCCAGCCCGTCACCTCGTCTCCCCGGTCGGTGTCCCCGGCCTGGAGCTCCCTCACAAGCGCCTGATTCTCTCCCACGCTGAGGGTTCCCCCGGTCGTGATCTGCGGGGCCGTGTTGGACGCATCGGTGGTGTTGGTCACCGGCCGGTTGCTCAGCCCCACGGCGTCGTTGCCCACCCCATCCCGGATCGGGTTGGTCCCCGGCGTGTAGCTCACCCGAATGGCCGTGTCTCCCTGTTCGACGGCCGGGTTGAGCGTCAGCGTCACCGCGCTCCCGCTGACGGACACGCCCGAAACGGTTCTCCCAGCACCCCCCACCGTCACCGTGAAGGCCCCCGATGCGGGCTCGGACCCTCCATCCAGCGCCTCACCGTAGGTCAGCGTCAGAGCGTCCCCATCCACCGCCGCGCTCACGAAGGCCGGCCGCACCCCGTCCACCTGGTGGTCCGCCCGGGTCGCCACCGCCTCATGGGCCAGCGCCGCCGCATTCTCCGCCTCGTCCTTGACGGTTCCACCGTTGAGCCTCAGTTGGTTTGCCTGCACGCTGACCCCGTCGGTGTCCTCGTCCCTGTCAACCACCTCGTAGGCGAACACCAAGGCCGCCGTGTCGGTCCCGCTTTCATAGCCGGCCGTCCTTGTCCCGGTCCCCACTCTCAGCCTCAACTGCGGCCTCCCCGTCACCTTCACCGTCTCGCTGAAGGTCACCGTCACCTCGATCTCGTCCCCGATCGCGTAGGTGTCGTCCAAACCCGGATTCGAGGTGATGTCCAGACTGCTCACCTCCGGCGGGGTCGTATCCGGCGTCTCGTTGGTCACCGGTTCTCCGCTCAGCGCTTCCGCCTCGTTGCCCGGCACGTCCCGGATCCTGTTCGTCCCCGGCGTGTAGCTCACCGCGATTCCCGCCTCCTCGTGCTCGGCCCCCGGATCCACGGTCAGCGTCACCGCGCTGCCGCTCACCGAAACCCGGGTGACCGTCCGCGCCCGATCGCCCCCCGACACCGTGAAGTCTCCCGCACTCGGCCTGGAATTCCTGTCTAGCGGCTCGTCGTAGGTCAGCCTCAGCGTCTTCCCATCGATGACCGCCCCGCCGCCGGCGGCCAGCGCCGGCTTCACCCCGTCCACCTTGTGGCCCGCCTGCGACGCCAGCCCCTTGTGGTTCAGCACCGCAGAATCGTCCGAGTCGTCCTTGTCCGTGATCGCGCCGCCATTGAGCGACAGGCTGTTTGCATCGATGCTCACTCCGTCGGCATCGCTCTCTCCCGCGGCCACCCGGTAGCTGAACGCCACCGCCGCGCCTTCCACGGTTCCATAGCTCGCCGCCCGGTCCGCCCCGCCCAGGTTCAGCGCCACTTGCGGGCTCCCCGTCACCGCTACCTTCTTGTCGAAAGTCACCGTGACCTCGATATCCTCTCCCGCCGCGTAGGTCCGGTCCGTCCCCGGATCGGAACTGAACGAGATTCGGCTCACCTTCGGCGGCGCTTGGGTCGTCGACACCGATTCGTTCGAGTAGGCCGAGGATTCCGTGCTGTTGAAGGCTCGAACGCGGTAGCGGTAGGTGGTCTTTGGCGACAATCCACCATCCGAAAAGGTGGTGGCGGCGGCGGAGGAGGTGCCGGCTTCCTCCCAATTCGCCGAGTTCCCCAGCCGGCGATAGACCCGGAATCCCGTTTCGTTGCTGCTGTTGTCCTGCCAGGTCAGATTGATCTTACCGCTGGAAACATCCGCGCCCGTCAGGCCGGTGGGGGGCTGCAGAGCAATGGATTGCGCGGTCAGGCAACTATTGTTGGCCCGTACGTGGCGTGAAATCTCTCCTCGATTGTATTCACAGAACGTCAATTTTGTGTTCCAATCCATGTTAGCCGTCATGATGGTGCCAGCGCACCCTGCGACTGCTTGAGAATGATTGGCGCCAAGAATGTGGCCGATTTCATGGGTGGGCCCTAGCAATTTGTATTCGACAGAAGATTCGTACTCCGACAGGCCAAAGCCAAAGCGACGCCTCCTGCAGAGCTCTCCCAAATATGCGATGCCTATGTTCGGGCCCTCCAGGTTCCGGCCGGTCCAAAGATAGGCCAGGTCATAGTCTTGATTCGATTGAAAATTGTCCCGCCAATAGTCACTGAATTCGCGCAGTAAACTCGACAATTGCGTCTTCGTGTAGGGGTCCTCTTCGGTAGCCCAGGTGTTCTGAAAGGTAATCGACAGCTCCAGCAGCAATTCGCTCTGATAGACCCCGTCCACCATGTTCAGGATGCTCAGAATCTCGGCGTTGGCCGCCTCGGAATCTCCCAGCTCTTCCACGAATTCGTAGTCGGCTTCGGTCGCCACTTCCACCAGGTACTGGGTTGCCGTGGTGGCCGCCGACCGGGCCTCCATTCGGTCCACGCCCGACTTCAAGCGCCGCGGCAGCGACACGCCGCACGTCCAGCCCTGGCCGGACTTGATGTCGGAATGCCTGTAGACCACCAGGTCGGCCGCCCCGGCGCTCGCTAGGTATCGCTGCAACGGTTCCACGTAGTACCGCTCGCCAGCCGTGAACACCACCCCTTCCAGCCCCCGGCCGGTGACGGCGAATCGCCCGTGGGTGTCTTCCTGTCCCGCAAGCCTCCCCTTGAAGGTGGTCACCGGACCCCGGGGAAGCACGCGCTCGACCCCTCCCGGGCCGGTTTCCACCGCCCGGTAATCGGGAGCGCGCAGGTCGTGAGGTTCCAGCGCGAGATTGAATACGGTCTCCTTGTACCGGAGCCGCAGTTCCCCGCTCGCCCGAAGCTGTTGCCGGACATCCCCGGGTTCCCGGCGGATCACCTCATAGTCGGACAGGACCGGGTCCAAAGCCCTGGACACCCGGGAGGTTTCGGGCAGCACGGGGTGGGGACCGGGAAACATCCCGAAACCCGCCAGGACCACCGCGGCCATTCGGGATGACGACTTCTTGGGGGTGAACATCGCTGCTCAAACCTGCCTTTCCAACTCGGAGCAGGTCCAGTCCCACCGACCCTCGGACCCTTTGGCGCAGTTCCGAAAGCGCAGGCCGGACCGATGTTGCGATTAACAGGGGGGGAAGCTTCCGTGTGCGGCGGGGCGCTGCTCCGCTTACCCATCTCATCAGACGATGAGACAGCGTAAACATAGCATCTATAAATGCACTTATAGTGTATTTATGAACTAAATAAGTGACTATTAAATGTATTATGAAGAAAAGGCCAGGATGTCGGGCGCTTCAAGCGCATTTATCACCGGTATTGGTGGAAAAGAGGGCGAGGGGGATCATCGAGGGACTTGGGGTGGGATCGGCAAAACAGGCGCCCAACGTTCCCGAACAGGCGCTGAGGGGAAAATTCCTGAACCATGATCACGCCCGCTGGTGAGAATGGCGGGCAAGGGACCATTGTCCGAGGCGTTTGACAGAGGTTGATAGAATACCCGGCACCATATCGATAACCGTCATGAGGTCGTTTGAGCCTGGAGGAAGGTAAGCCGATGCTTCGAACCGTTCAGTTTCTGATCTTGTCGGTGGCGATGATCCATCACGCCGGGTGGGCTGTCGCCGCCGGCGAGTCCGCCTATTTTGAGCACGACAGCCTGGAGACCCTGTTCACCGGCGGGGTCCTTACCGAGGGAGCGGCAGCCGCGCCCGACGGCACCATCTATTTCAGTGACATCACCTTCACCCGGACCGCGGGCATGCAGGCGGGTCACATCATGAAGTACGACCCCAAGACCGGTGAGGTCAGCGTCTATCGATCCCCCAGCGGCATGTCCAACGGCATCAAGTTCGATGCCCGGGGGAACATGGTCGTGGCCGAAGGGGCCGACTTCGGGGGGCGGCGCGTCACTCGGACGGACATGACAACCGGCAAGAGCGTGATCATCGGAAACTTCTATAACGGGCGACAGTTCAATGCCCCCAACGACATCAGCATCGATCTCAAGGGTCGGATCTACTTCTCCGATCCCCGCTATGTCGGCCACGAGCCCATGGAGCAGGGAGTGATGGCGGTCTACCGGATCGACCCGGACGGATCGATCCACCAGATCATCACCGATGCGGGAAAACCCAACGGAGTCTGTGTCTCGCCCGACCAGAAGTCGCTCTACGTGGTATCCAACGACAACGGCAACTTCGACATCTTCCAGTTTTCAACCGACCTTCCTTTCCACAAGGGAAGAATGGCCCTGCTTGCCTACGACCTGAGCCCCGAGGGAACGGCAACCTTCAGGAAGACGCTGGTGGACTACTACCCGCAGGACGGACCCGACGGACTGGTGGTGGACGCGGAGGGGAACCTCTATGTGGCCGTTCGGGATCAGACCCGCCCCGGCATCTACGTCTACTCTCCCGAGGGCAAGGAACTTGACTATCTTCGTACGCCCGATCTGCCGACCAACGTGGGGTTCGGCCGCGGAAAGGAGATCAGGACGCTCTACATCACTTCGGGCGACAAGCTCCAGCGGGTCAGGACCATGAAAGAGGGATACCAACTGCCCTCCCAGTAGAGCCGGACGGACCTTCGAAAGAATGCCGGGCGGCCTATGGACCGTTGAGTTCCACCGGACCCGGGCCAGGACCCATGGCGAATCCTGAACAGGATATTCGGTTGGAGCAGACTCAGGTGGTCACCGAGCCGGTGTGCATCGGCTTCATGGGCCCCGGGGTCCAACCCGTGCTCTCGACTCCCTCCCTGATCCTGTGGCTGGAGATGGCCTCCCGCCAGGCGGCTGCCCCGTTGCTGCAACAGGATGAAGAGACGGTGGGAACGGCCATGGACCTGAAACACCTGGCCCCCACGCCGATGGGCATGAAAGTCACCCTGAAGACCCGGATCGTCGAGGTCTCGGGGCGGAGAATCCGCTTTCGGCTGGAGGCCTTCGACGAAGTCGAGAAGATCGCGGAAGGCTGGCACGAGCGAGCGCGCGTGTCGATTCCCCGCTTTGCGGCCTACCTGGAAAGCAAACGCCCCCAAAAGCCTTGAGGCGGACCTTGGTCTGGAACACCGCTGTTTCGTCCTGTATCAGCGGCGCCGTCGTATGGAACGGAGCCGAGCCTTGCCCCCCACCGCATCAGCCTTCGCCTGCGGCTCGGCAATCCATACATGGTTTACACGGCT
>JAAXHN010000011.1 GCA_012270885.1 Acidimicrobiia bacterium
AGACACCTGGGAGTCCTATCTCAAGGTGGGACGGAGGGGCGCCATGGAGGTTGCCCAGGTGGGATTGGCAGCCCGTTTCAGCGTGTCCGGCAACCGGATCACAACAGCCCGATTGGCAGTGTGCTCGGTTGCGCCCACGCCACTCAGACTCCGTCATGCCGAAGAGGCGTTGGCGGGCTCCACGCTGGACGACGGAGCGGTAACGGCGGCAGCGCGACGGGCGACAGAAGAAGTGAATCCGATCGACGACCAGCGGGCCACCGCCACTTACCGAAGGATGCTCGTGGGGCGCCTCATCCGAAAGGCCGCCCGCCTGGCACTCGGGAGCCTGGACCTCCAATGACACAGGAACTCTGTTTCGAAGTTAACGGGATCCGGCGGAAAGTGGAGGTCCCCGGCGACGAGGTCCTCCTGGACACGCTCCGGGATCGCCTCTATCTGACTGGAACCAAGCGGGGCTGTGACGAGGGCGAATGCGGGGCCTGCACGGTGATCGTTGACGGAACTCCTGTTCATTCCTGCATCTTCCCGGCGCTGGCGGCCAAAGGCGCAGAGGTCAGGACCGTCGAAGGCCTGGCCGGCCCGGCGGGACGACTGAACTCCCTCCAGAGAGCCTTCGTGGAACGGGCGGCCGTTCAATGCGGCTTCTGCACCCCGGGCTTTTTGATGACCTTGACCGCGTTGCTCGAAACCAATTCATCCGCCTCCGACGGCGAAGTCAACGAAGCCATCGCAGGCAATATCTGCCGCTGCACCGGGTACACCGCCATCCGGGCCGCGGTCAGATCTCTGATCGGGGAGGATGGGGCATGACGGCTGTGGGTCTGGGAGCGTCGCGGTCCGACGCCGACGCCAAGGTACGAGGCCTGGCCGTATACGGTGTCGACTACCGGGAGGCGGGGATGCTCCATGCCCGCCTGGTGCGTTCCCCGTTCCCGGCCGGGAGGATCACCCGGCTCGACGTGACAGAAGCTGGCACGAGCCCCGGAGTCCACGCGGTGATTACCGCCGCCGAGGCGCCCGAACACAGAAACGGCCTGGTCCTCCTGGACACTCCCTTCTTCGCTAGTGACATGGTGCTGTACGAAGGGGAGCCCATTGCCATGGTGGTGGCCGACACAGCCACCCAAGCCCAGTCGGCGATAGAGACCATCGAACTCCACATAGAAGAATTGGAGCCGGTTTCCGACGTGGAGGAGGCGCTCCGGCCCGGCGCCAGGCTCCTTCATCCCGACCTGGACTCCTATGAGATCCTCCCCGGGACGGCGCCCTGGCCGAAGGGAGGCAACTGTGGCGGGGTGATGTCATCCGACCCCGGGGGAGTGGATGAGGCTTTCGAGGAAGCCGACGTCATCGTGGAGGACGTCTACACCGTTCCCCGGCAGTACCAGGCTTACCTCGAGCCCAAGTCGGCCACCGCCTCCTATGACGGGTGGCGGTGGACCCTGAACGTGTCCCATCAATTCCCCTACAAGGCGCGCAGCCGGGTGGCGCAGGCGCTGGGAGTGACCGACTCCCGGATCCGGGTGGTGGGACATCACATCGGAGGAGGGTTCGGGGCGCGTCTCGACCTGGGAATCGAGCACTACGCGGCGATCGGCGCCTCGCTCACGGGCCGGACTGTCCAACTGGTCAATGACCGGGAAGAGGACCTTCTCTCCTGCATGTCCAGGGAGAACGCCACCATCAGGGTGCGCTCGGGGGTGACGAACCAGGGGCGGATCGTCGCCCGGGAGTTCGAATGCCTGATGGATTCCGGCGCCTACGCGGGGGATACGCCCTATCTGACCAGCATCGTCCTTCTGATGGCCGGTTCGGTCTACCGGGTGGGGCCCACCCGGGTCACGGCCAAGAGCGTCTACACCAACACGGCGCCGTCCGGAGCTTTCCGGGGAGTCTGCGGCACCTATCTCTGTTTCGCCTTGGAGAGGCACACCGACCGCCTGGCGCAGGCGATCGGCATGGACCGGCGGGAGTTCCGGATGCGCAACCTCTTCGAGCCGGGCGACTCCATGCTCAACGGACAGACCCTGGAGGACGCCGACATCCTGCGGGAAGCCTTCGACCGGGTCGAGGAAGCGGCGCCCTGGGAGAAGGCGGGGAAGGATCCCCTCAAAGGAGTGGGGTTGGCCGCGGTGATTTGGCTCACCAACCCCCTGGCCGGTTCCGCCACGCTGGGAATCCAGGAGGACGGCTCCCTGGGAGTCTCGACCGCCGCCACCGAGAACGGCAGCGGGGCGGTGACCATGGGACTCCGACAGATCGCCGCCGCCGAGTTCGGCCTGGAGGCCGATCAGGTGTTCGTGACGGCTCCGGACACCGACACGCAGGCCTACGACGCCGGCTCACAGGGGAGCAGGACCACCCACGTGGTGGGGATGGCCATCGGGGCGGCCGCCAGGCAGATGAAACCACGCCTCTTCAATATCGCATCGGGCCTCCTCGGAGTACCTCCCGACGACCTGGAACTGGGCGGGGGCATGGTATCCGTGCGCGACGACCCGTCCCGAGCGGTCGCCCTGGCGGAGGTCGCCCGTACGGCCTTGGGCGTGGGAGGTCCTCTCAGCGCCACGGGGACCTACAGCGTCCCCCTCCCCAAATGGGACCCCGATTCGGCGGAGGGCCTGCTGTTTCCGGTCTTCCCGGTCCCCACCTATCACGTCCACCAGGCCGAAGTGGAAGTCGACCCCGACGACGGCTCGGTCCGGGTCACCCGGTATGTCGTCGCCCAGGAGGTGGGGCGGATGATCAACCCCGACGGCGTGTACGGCCAGATCCAGGGAGGGGTCGCCCAGGGGATGGGATACGCCCTCTGGGAAGGTCTGGAAAGCGACCGCGGTCGCTACACCCGCCGCACCCTCGAATCGTACGGGCTGCCCCTGGCCGTGGACATTCCCGACGTGGAGATCATCGTTCTGGAGCATCCCTGCGAGGCGGGTCCCTTCGGGGCGAAAGGGGTTGCCGAGCCGCCCATAGTTCCCGTCGCCGCGGCGATCGCCAATGCGGTTTCGGACGCCACCGGCGCCGACGTCACAACGCTCCCGATAGATCCGGAGGAGTTGTTGGTGGCCATGGAAAACCGGCAGGAAGGCTGAGATTGCGCCTCGGCATCGACGTCGGAGGCACCAACACCGATGCGGTCCTGATGAAAGGCCGCCAGGTTGTCTCAGCCTGTAAGACCCCGACCACTCCAGATGTCTCATCGGGCATCGGCGCGGCTCTCCGGCGGGTGCTTGCCTCCCCGACGATCGACGCTCGGGAGATTCAGGCGGTGATGATCGGAACGACCCACTTCACCAATGCGGTCGTCGAGGGCCGGCAATTGGCGGCCACTGCGGCCGTCCGCCTCGGAGCGCCAGCCACCCTGGCGGTACCTCCCATGACCGACTGGCCGGACCGTCTGCGCCGGGCACTGGGCGATCACACCTATGTGTGCCGCGGCGGCCACGAGTTCGACGGAAGGGAGATCTCCCCCCTCGACCCTGAAGAACTCAGACGCATCGCCACCGAGATCGGCGAAGCCGACGTCACCTCGGTGGCCGTGACCTCGGTGTTCTCGCCGGTCAACCCCGAGATGGAGACGGCGGCAGCCGCGGTCCTCACCGAGGAACTGCCCGGGGTAAGGGTCTCCCTCTCCAGGGAGATCGGAAGGGTGGGCCTCTTCGAAAGAGAGAACGCCACCATCCTGAATGCCTCGCTGCGTCCCCTGGCAGACCGTGTGTTCGATGGGTTCGAAGAGGTGGTGGCCCAGGCCGGAGTGCGCGCTCCGCTGTTCATCTCCCAGAACGACGGCACGCTGCTGGGGCTCGACTATGCCCGCCGCTACCCGGTCGCCACGTTCGCGTCTGGCCCCACCAACTCGATGCGGGGCGCCGCTTTCCTGAGCGGGGTTGAGAACGGCGTCGTGATAGATGTGGGCGGGACGACCACCGACGTGGGAATCCTGGTGGGGGGTTTTCCCAGGGAAGCCTCGGTGGTGGTTCACGTCAGCGGGGTGATGACCAACTTTCGAATGCCCGACGTGCTGTCGCTGGGCATCGGCGGCGGATCGCTGGTCGGCCTCGAAAGGAGTCACGTGACGGTCGGTCCGGAGAGTGTCGGCTACCGGCTCGAAGAGCGGGCGCTGGTTTTCGGGGGACCGGATCTCACGGCCACCGACATCGCAGTGGCCGGGGGTCTGGCTTCCATCGGGGATCGGGATGCTGTCGACCTGGTGGGAAGAGATGTGGTGAGGCAGGCCTTGGACCGGATCCGTCAAGATGTGGCGGGAGCCGTCGACCGAATGAAGACGAGCCCCGACCCGGTGTTGGCGATCGTGGTGGGCGGGGGATCAATTCTCTTGGACGACGATCTCCCCGGCGCCGCCGAGATGGTCCGACCGGACAACTTCGCGGTGGCCAACGCCATCGGGGCAGCTATCGCCCAAGTCGGAGGAGAGGTCGACCGGATCTACTCTCTCGACGACACCCGTCGAGAGGAAGCCTTGGATTCCGCCCGCTCCGAGGCGATGAACCGAGCGATTGTCGCAGGCGCCGACCCGGCCACGGTGGAAGTGGTGGAGATCGAAGAGGTGCCGCTTCCCTATCTTCCCTCAAATGCGGTGCGGATCAGGATGAAGGCGGTCGGAGATTTGTCGTTGTCGGCATGAGTTCGGTGGCTGCGCTGCTGCCCTGATCCTTGGTGGAGGTGTCCTTGCCCGCCACAGAAAAACAGGCGCCAGTTGGCAGAAATCCCGCTCTCAGCCCGCGGCCAGGTCTGACCCGCAGGTAGCCTGAGTGGCATTCCACTGAGCCAAGGGGACGTCCTCCAAATCTAGTGGGTGACCTCCTCCGGCTAGGTTGCACCCATGCGAGTCCAGACGCAGACAGGATAGAAAAAGACCAAGGAGGTTCTTGTGAACAACACACGACTAAGGCTGCTTCGAGGGAAGGGAATGGCAATCGTGCTCGCCTTGGTTCTGGTAGCCGCGGCGTGCGGAGATGACGAAGATGAGCCGGCTGCTACTACCACCGCCACTGCCGCGGCCCAGGAGACCACAACCACGGTGCCCGAACAGCCGGCCACGACCGCCGCCGAGGAGATGGACGAGCCCGAAGAGGCGCCGCCCACCACCGAAGCTATGGAAGAGGTGGTCGAAAAGCCCGTGATCGTGGCGTCGCTGGCCGACACCCCCAACCTGATCGAGTTGCACACTTTCCGGACCACGTCCGCCTATGCGGTGACCAACGCGGTCTATGAGCCTCTGATCAAACAGGTCCTCGAGGAACAGCCCAACGGGTTGCTGCAGGGATCGTTCGTCGACCATCACGGCGCGGGCGCCGAGTCCTTCGACATCACAGAGACGGCCGACGGCGGCTACCTGGCCACCTTCACGATCCGCCAGGGCCAGACCTTCTCGGACGGCACTCCGGTGACCGCCTCCGATTACAAGTACGTGTTCGACCGGTCCATCGAAGGCCCCGGATACATAGGCCTGCTGCTTCCCTTCGTGGGCATCTCGAGCACCGACCAGATCAGGGTGACCGGCGACTACACCTTCGAGGTGGAGACCACCGTGCAATCTCCCCTGTTCCGCAGGTTCCTCACCTTCCAGGTGTTCGGAGCCATGAACAAGGCCGAGGCCGAGGCGAACGCCACCGAGGATGACCCGTGGTCATTTGCCTACTACAACGACAAGGGCGGCGGCTCGGGACCCTACTGGGTATCCAAGTTCGACCCCGACAACGAAGTGGTGCTCGAGCCCAACCCCGGCTACTGGAACGCCGATGCCCTGCCGAACGCGGGCGTGATCATCAGGCCGATCCCCGACGCCAACGAGAAGGCGCGCCTGATCGCCGCCGGAGAGATCGACGTGGCCACCGGGATCCCGCCGAAGCTCCTGGCGGTCCTGGCGGAGGACCCGAATGTCACCATCTGGGCGAGCCAGACCACCGGCGTCCATTACCTGGCCATGAACCAGACCATCGCGCCGATGGACAACCTCCATCTGCGCCAGGCCATCGTCAGCGCGGTGCCCTACCAGGCGCTGATCGACAATGTGATGTTCGGGTTCGCCTCGCCTGCGAGTGGGGTCGTGACCTCCAACATGGAGACCCACGACGCCTCGATCGGAGCCAACTTCAGCCAGAACCTCGATGCGGCCCGCGCCCATCTGGAAGCCTCCGGTGTGGGGGATATCACCCTGGTACTCGGAGTACGCGAGTCCCGCCTGGGCGACCAGGAGGCGGCGGTGCTGATCCAGGATGCTCTCCGCCAGATCGGACTCACGGTCGACGTGCAGATCCTGCCCGACGGTGACTTCTCCGGTCGGATCAACGCCAACGAGTTGCCGTTGTTCATCCACGACTGGTTCTCCTGGGGCGAGGATCCCTTCTACCAGATGAAGTTCCTCACCACCTGCGGCCAGTTCGTCAACTACGCCCGGTTCTGCAACGAGGCCTATGACGCTTTGGTCGCCGAGGGCACCTTCACCACCGACCCGGCGGTCCGCCAGGACGTCTCGTCGCAGGCACAGCAGATCTTCTTGGATCAGGCTGTCTGGGCGCCGCTCTGGTCCTCGGATCGGACTTACGTGACACACAAGTGCGTTACCGGCGTGGTGCAGGACTACACCCGGATACCGGTCTTCACCGAGATGTCGAAGGTCCCGGGCTGTTAGAGCCAAACGAGATAGGGCGGGGGCGGCCAGTCCGTCCCCGCCCGCCCTCGGTAGGGTTTATCCCGTCTGATGTGGAGGTATCTGGGAAGAAGGCTGCTGGTCTCGGTGGTCACCGTGGCCGGCATCGTGGTGGTGGTCTTCTTCATCATGCGGGTCCTGCCCGGCGACGCCGCCGCGGTGCGGGCCGGCCCTTACGCATCCGAGGAGAAGCTTGAACAGATAAGGGATCAGTTCGGCCTGAACGATCCCGTGCCGGTCCAGTTCGTCAACTATGTGAGAGATGCGGTCGGAGGCGACCTGGGAACCTCGATCAGAACCGGCGGCGAGGTCACCGAGGAACTGCTGATCCGCCTGCCCGCTTCCCTGGAGCTTGCCTTCTACGCGGTCCTGCTGGCCGTGCTGGCCGGAGTCCCGGTGGGGGTGGCGGCCGCCGCCCGGCGGGATACCTGGACGGATCGCGTGGCCAGGGTGGTGGCGGTGCTCGGATCGTCCATGGCGTTCTTCTGGCTGGGACTGATCCTGACCTTCGTTTTCTTCTTCAAGCTCGGCTGGTTCCCCGGTCCGGTCGGAAGGCTGGGCATCGTCACCCAGCCACCGGAGACAGTCACCGGCTTCTTCACCGTCGACGCGGCGCTGGCGCGCGACTGGGCTCTGATGTGGGAGGCCTTCACGTACCTGGCCCTCCCCGCGGTGACCGTCGGGTTCGTTCTGTCGGCGCCCATCATCAAGATCGTCCGCTCCTCGATGATCGAGACCCTGGACAGCGAATACGTCCGCACAGCCCGAGCCGTGGGAGTCTCCAGGCGTCAGGTGCTGTTCCGCGACGGCTTCCGCAACGCCCTCGTCCCCGTCACCACCGCCATCGGCATCATCTTCGGATACATGCTGGGCGGCAACATCATCGTCGAGTTGATCTTCGCTTGGCCGGGCGTCGGTCGCTACGCATACGAGGCGTTGCGGGTCAACGACCTCGAGGCCCTGCAGGGTTTCGTGATCGTGGTGGGGTTGCTGTACATCGTCCTCAACGTCGTCATCGACTTCGTCTACAGCTGGATCGACCCCCGCATCAAGCTGGGACAGAAGGTGGTGGCGTGAACCCGGCATCGGGGAAGCTCGGCGCCGGCGGCGCAAATCGCTTCGTTCCGCCCCGGATTGACGGCGGCGCCAAGGTCCTGCCACTCGCCTCCCGAAAGCCCCTGGCGGTGGTGGGGATGGTCATTCTCTCCGTCTACGTCCTGCTGGCCGCGGTCGGTCCCTTCTTCGTGGCCGACCCGGTGGCCACCGATCCGGCGAACGCGCTGCTTCCTCCCTCCCTGGACCATCTCATGGGAACCGACAACTTCGGCCGCGACGTCTTCGCCAGGGCCGTCCACAGCGCCCGTCTCGACCTGACCCTGGGGGTGGTCATAGCCATCTGCGCGATGGTGATCGGATCGGCGATCGGGGTGGTGGCCGGCTACTGGGGAGGCGCCATCGACGAGGCGCTGATGCGGCTCACCGACATCGTGCTGGCGTTCCCGGGCTTCGTGCTCGCCCTGATCCTGGTGGCGGTGCTCGGGAACAGCACGGTCAACGTCGGGATAGCGGTGACCGCCGCCTTCGTGCCGTATTTCATCCGTCTCACCCGCGCCCAGGCGCTCTCCGAACGCGAACTCGAATACGTGGACGGTGCCAAACTGGCCGGAAATCGTTCCGGCCGGGTGGCCTTTTTCCATGTCCTTCCCAACTCGCTCCAGCCGTCCCTGGTGACGGCGACCCTGGTGGCCGGCTGGGCGATCCTGACGGTGTCGGGGTTGGCGTTCCTGGGGGTGGGGATCAAGCCTCCCACCGCCGAATGGGGCGTGATGGTCAGCGAGGGCGCCCGGGACATCGATTCCGGACAATGGTGGACCTCCCTCTTCCCGGGGGGAATGATCGTCCTGGCGGCCATGGCGTTCCACTTCATCGGCGATGAGTTCGGGGGCCGGGAGGCATGAACCTCTTGGAAGTAGACGGGCTGACGGTGGGAGTGGAGCGCAGCCCCACATCAATACTGGCCAACGTCGCCTTCAGCGTGCCCGAGGGCCGGATCGTGGGGCTGGTGGGGGAGTCGGGTTCCGGCAAGACCATGGCCGCTCTGACCATGATGGGTCTCCTCCCCGACGGGATAGAGGTGCGTTCCGGGAGCGTGCGCATCGACGGGCGCCAACTGATGGACCCCGAGACGATGACCGTGGAGCGCCGGGCCGGCGACATGGCCATGATCTTCCAACACCCCCAGGCTGCTCTGAATCCGACCATGAGAGTAGGTCGCCAGATCGCCCGGGTGTTCTCCCTGCAGCAGGGCTGTGGCCGGGACGAGGCGATGTCGCTGGCCATCGAGATGCTGGGCCGGGTGGGTATCCCCGGTGCGGGGAGGGTCGCCCGCGCATACCCCCATCAACTGTCCGGCGGCATGTGCCAGCGGGTGATGATCGCTATGGCGCTCGCCTGCCGACCCCGCATCCTGATCGCCGACGAACCCACCACCGCGCTGGACGTGACCATCCAGGCCCAGATCTTCGACCTGATCCGGGACCTGGTGGAAGAGACCGGGGCAGGCGTTCTGTTCATAACCCATGACCTGGCGGCGGTGGCCGAGATGTGCGACACCGTCACGGTCCTGTTCGGAGGCCAGGTTATGGAGGAGGGTTCCCGGGACGACATATTCCGCCGTCCCCGAAACCCCTACACCACCTATCTGCTCGATTCGGTGCAAAAGGAGGTGGATCCCCATGTCATCGAAGCCGGGGTGGATTTCGAACTAGTGGGGTGCCGGTTCGGCCATCGGTGCCGCTACGCGTGGGAGGAGTGCGGGCGGGTGCCGGATCTGGTCTCTGTGGGCGCGGGCCACCGCTCCGCCTGCTTCCTGCACGCCATGGAGGAAAACGGTGCCGGCGCTCCTTGAGGTGAGAGGGCTCTGGAAGACCTTCGGCCGCGGCCGGGGCGCCCTGCCCGCGGTGCGCGGGGTGGATCTGGATGTGGAGCGGGGAGAGACCGTGGGAGTAGTGGGCGAATCTGGTTGCGGGAAGACCACCCTAGCCAGGATGGTGGCGGGCCTCACCCGGGCCACCGACGGCGACATCCGCTTCGACGGGTCGGACCTGGACGGCTCCTCGGCGTCGATAGAGAATCGGCGGCGGATCCAGATGGTGTTCCAGCATCCCGCCCAGTCCCTCAACCGCCGCATGTCGGTCGGCGCCATGCTGGCCGAGCCCCTTCGCCTCCTGGCCGGGGTCCCCAGGTCCGACACAACCGACCGCATCGAAGAGATGTTGGGTCTGGTGGGCCTGGACCCGGCCTTTCGGACCCGCCGACCCAGACAGCTCTCCGGAGGCCAGCAACAGCGGGTGGCGATCGCCCGGGCCCTGATGCCCGATCCCGACCTGGTGGTGCTCGACGAGCCCACCTCCAGCCTGGACCAGTCGCTCCGGGGCCGCATGATCGCGCTGCTCCGCAGGATCCAGGAGTTGAGGGACGTGTCCTATCTGTTCATCAGCCACGACCTGGGTACCGTGCGCCGCATCGCCGACCGGGTGGCTGTCATGTACCTGGGCAGGATCGTGGAGATCGCCGGGACCCGGCAACTCTTCGAGGACCCTCGCCACCCCTACACCAAAGCACTGCTGTCGGTGGCGCCGACCATGGACCTGGACAGAGCGCGGACCCGGATCGTCCTCGAAGGGGAGACTCCCAGTCCCACGGACCTGCCAACCGGCTGTTCCTTCCAGGATCGTTGCCCTTTGGTGTTCGATCGCTGCCGAGAAGAGTCCCCGGTCCTGACTCTGGTGGATGATTACCGTGAGGTGGAATGCTTCGCCGTTGCTCCCTCGTCCGGCTCCTGATGCCCGCAGGCACTTGCCCGTGCCAGTAGACAATGCGATCGGCCTGGTCCTGGGCAGCGCCATAGCCCCCTCGGATCTGGCCTCGGCCGCGCGGATGGCCGAACAGGGTGGCTTTGACGAGATATGGCTGGCGGAGGACTTCTTCTTCACCGGCGGCATCTCCGGAGCTTCCCTGGTGCTTTCCGGCACCGAACATCCCACAGTGGGCCTCGGGGTCGTGTCGGCCATGGTAAGGCACCCGGCGCTCCTCGCCATGGAGATCTCCACCATCTCCGCCGCCTACCCGGGGCGGCTGATCGCCGGTCTCGGCCTGGGCGTGCCCGGATGGATTCGCCAGATGGGCCTCCATCCCCGCTCACCGCTGGCCGCCATGCGAGAGAGCGTCACATCGGTGAGACGACTGCTCTCGGGAGAAACCCTCGACGAACAGGGGGATGTGTTCGACTTCCACGATGTGAGCCTCACCTATCCCGAAGAGGGAGTCCCCACCCCGATCCACATGGGGGTTACCGGCCCGAAGATGCTTCGCCTGTCGGGAGAGATCGCCGACGGCACCGTGTTGTCGGTGGCCGCCGGACACGATTACGTCCGCTGGGCCAAGGAACGGATCGATGAGGGCCAGCGAGCGGGAGAACGCTCCGGGCCACATCGGATAACCCTCTTCGCCATCTACTCGGTGGCCGACGACCGCGATGAAGCCCGGGGAGCGGTGCGCGATGCCCTGGCCTTCTACAAGTCCCTCGGCACCAACGCCCTCACCGACGTGCCCGGGATCTCCGAACAACTCCGCGGCCTCATCGACAGCGGTGGCTACCAAGCAGTGCGCGACGGGATGCCCGACCAATGGATAGAGGACCTCACCATCGCGGGCTCCCCGGAGGAAGTGGCAACCAAAATCGAAGGTTTCCACGAGATCGGCGCCGACTGCGTGGCGCTCTTCCCGATGCCAAGCGACCACGTAGACCGCATCGTCAGACAAACCTCCGAGCAAGTCATCCCTCTGTTGAAAACCCGCCGCTGAGGCGCCAACAAATCAAACGCCTTACCGGGGACGTGAGTGCTCCCGGTATGGACTGACCCGTCGCTGCGTCTCGAGACAGGCATTGTTAATAGATCCAGCCCGCAAACACGGAGGATAGCATCTTATCGCCGCTTGAGCCGGGATGGACATTAACATTTGTGAACAGTCCTCCTATCCTGCCTATCTTGGCCAACCTTGTTCTACGAGCAACCCATGATGATGTTTACGAAATCCGTGTCCAGTTCGACCAGGTTGTCACGGGTTTCTTTCCGCTAGCGGCGGGGGTATGAAGACAACACGTTATTTCGAGGAACAAGTGCTACGAAAACGACCCTACATCGATCCTGCCTGGGGCGGTCAGATCATGGCCCGGCATCTTCGTAAGGAGGAACAACCGGATGGGCGGATTCGTTACTGGGGTGAGATCACCCGGCCGGGCGAGTCTCGACCCCGTATCCTCCGCGTGGTTACCTTGGCAGACGGTGAGACCATCCATAACGCCTTTTTCGATCGACGCTTCCGAAGGGATTGAAGCAATGAAGCTCTACTACTACCCTGAAACCGACAGCCTCTATGTGGAACTCAAGGCCGGACCTGGCACTGAGACCCGCCAGATCACCGAGGGATTGAACGTGGACCTGGACGCTCAGGGTGAGGTGGTCGGCTTCGACATCGACTATGCCTCGAAACTATGCGATCTTTCCATACTTGAGACCGAGGCCTTACCTCTCAAGTCCACCAGGGCGGGCTGACAGACCCGCAAGCCCGAGGGATCATGTTGCTCGGCTCAGCTCTCGCGCCAGGTCGAGCAGTGGGACGGCTTCGGTATCCGGTGTGATCCTGTAGCGCTCTTCTCCGGGATAGACGACGGATTTGGCCTCCGGGCGGACGTCGTTGCAGCCGCTGTGGAATCCCTTGCGAGGACGGGGGTTGAGGCTCCTCTTCATCTCGATCGCCCACGGGTGACGCCCGGGCAGTGTCACCACCAGATCGATCTCCGCTCCGCCCGACGAACGGTAATAGCTCGCCTCGCTGCCCTCCGGTAGCCGTGATACGAGGGTTTCGATTACAAACCCCTCCCAGCTTGCCCCGACCACGGGATGACCGAGGAGGTCCTCCTTGGAGGTCAGACCCAGCAGGGCATGCACTATCCCGCTGTCGCGGACATAGACCTTCGGGGACTTGACAAGACGCTTGCCGATGTTTTTTCGCCAAGGTGGCAGGCGCCGTACCAGCAGCAGGTCGGTCATGAGGTCCAGGTAGCGGGAGACGGTCTTGCCGTCCACTCCGAGGCCGCGGGAGAGGGCCGCCGCATTGAGCAGTCCCCCCTGGGCGTGGGCCAGCATCACCCAGAATCGTCTGAGTGTCTCGGCGGGGATACGCCGACCGAACTGGGGAATGTCGCGCTCGAGATACGTCCGGATGAAGTTCTGTCGCCATAGGAAGCTTCTTCGGTCGTCGGCCGACAGGAAGCTGTCGGGGAATCCGCCTCGCACCCAAAGGGGCGACCAGTCGTTTGGTCCGACCTCCGTCACGTCCAGCGGACCGAGTTCAAGGTAGGCGATGCGGCCAGCTAGGCTCTCGCCCGACTGCCGCAGTAGCTCCATCGAGGCGGATCCCAGCAGAAGAAACCGTCCCACTCCTCGCCCGCGGCGCCTTCCCCGGTCTATGAGGCCGCGCAGGGCTTGGAATATGTCCGGTGTCCTATGCACCTCATCGAGGATGACCAACCTGTGCTCATGGTCGGCCAG
>JAAXHN010000012.1 GCA_012270885.1 Acidimicrobiia bacterium
GTTCCCCGCAGATGCAGGCGGGCCAGATTCTCCGCCACCGTCACGCCACAGGCCGGCAAGCCGGTTCCTTCGGTGGCTACCCGCGAGTGGCCTCCCTCCCGGTGGGCGGCGCTGGTGAGGATGGTGACGCCGGTCTTGCGGGCCCACTCCACGGCTTGAACGTTGAGAACCTGGGCTCCGTGGGCGGCCAGCTCCAGCATTTCTTCGTAGGAGATCTTCTCCAGCAGAAGGGCTTCCGGCACCCGTCGCGGATCGGCGGTGTAGACGCCGTCCACGTCCGAGCAGATCTCGCAGTAGGAAGCTCCCAGGGCCGAAGCCAGGGCGACGGCGGTGGCGTCGGAGCCCCCGCGGCCCAGGGTGGTGATCTCCCTGCGGTAGGACATTCCCTGGAAGCCGGCCACGATGACCACCTTGCCTCGGGACAACTCGTCCTGGATGCGCACCGGGCGCACCTCGATGATCTGAGCGTCCGAATGGCGGTCGTTGGTGATGATTCCCGATTGGGAGCCGGTGAAGGAGATGGCTTTCAGGCCCCGCTTCTGAATGGCCATGGCCAGCAGCGCCATGGCGATGCGCTCCCCGGTCGAGACCAGCATGTCCAGCTCGCGCCGCGGGGGCGTCTCGGTCACCTGCCGGGCCAGGGCCAGCAGGTCGTCGGTGGTTCGGCCCATGGCCGACACCACCGTGCAGATCCGGTCGCCCCCGGCGGCGCTGCGGGCAATCCGGTCGGCCACACCCTCCAGCCTGGAAAGGTCCGCCACCGAGCTCCCCCCGTATTTCTGCACCACTACGTCCATGACCGCCTTATATCACAGGGGTGGGGAAGGCAGCCACTGGCCCGGATTTCTCAGCCGAGGGTGGATGCTCCAGTGAGACGAGTGCCAAGAGTGAGGGTGGGATTTGAGCGTCATTTTGGAGAGGCAGTGGGTTCCGGAACGGGTGCTTTCTATTCGCCGCATTCGCGGCTGGGTTAACGCAGAACCGGAACGACCCCGGGCTGCCGC
>JAAXHN010000013.1 GCA_012270885.1 Acidimicrobiia bacterium
GATGGCCGCGAGGCCCTTGCGGATCGCAGCCTCGGACTCGGTGTCCAGGTTGGCGACGGCCTCGTCGAAGACCACGACCGGCGTGTCCCGCAGCAAGGCACGGGCGATCGCCAGTCTCTGTCGCTGGCCTCCCCGACAGGGTGGCTGATCGGGGGTCCCACATCGACCGTCCACCCCGAAGACCGCGGCAATGAGTTCGGGGGCCAGCAACTGGACCGGCTTCCCTCTGTCCACCACCCGGCCGGCGTTGATCACGAAAACCCGGTCGGTCGCCAGGGTGTGGTCGTGATCAGCCTCGTCCTCAGGCTCGTCGGTTGTTGGGGGCGCGGCGGTGGTTGTGGTCTCGGCTACGACGGCGGTGGTCACCGTGGTGACGCTGTCGTCGGTGTCCCCGCCGTAAGCCACGGGCCGCCATCAGATTGAGTACAAGTCGTCTGACACTTTCTGGTCCTCCATTCGAATGGATAGTGGATTGACGAATCGAAAATGATAATGATTATCATTATCACTTTCAGTGATTGCCGGAGATCAGAGTAGGACATCAGAAGAAGGAACGGGAAGATGCTACGACAAAGAAATGTACGCAAGCGCCGACTATCGGATCGTGGTTGAGATGAAGCTAGAGGCGCCTACTCCGTGAGCACCCGATCTGAAGCCGCACCCGGGGACCGGGCCCGAACCGCACACAGGGTCGGTTGGCGGTGGAGTCGCCGGCCCATCCTGGTTGGCCTTGCCATATTGACTGTCGTGTCGGTGGTCGTCGCCATCGGACTCGGTCCGGTCGGCGTGACAGCCCCCACCGTCCTGAGCATCATCGGCCACTATACGATCGGCGTGCCCGAGGTAGCGGACTGGGCGAGAACCGACGACGCAATCATCTGGGAAGTGCGTCTTCCACGGGTGCTGCTCGGCGCGATTGTGGGCGCGGCCCTAGGAGTGGTGGGAACGACCCTCCAGGCGCTAGTTCGCAACCCGCTGGCTGAGCCGTACATCATCGGGGTGAGTGCCGGCGCATCGGCCGGCGCAGCCACGGCAATCCTGTTCGGAGTCGGATCCTGGTTAGGCGGGGAGTCGGTGTCGATAATGGCATTCTTGGGCGCCCTCGGCGCCCTTGCTCTCGTGTTGACGCTGGCCCGGTCAACCGGTCGGATCACACCCTCGCGGATGATTGTGGCGGGGGTAGCCGTCGGCTACCTGCTGAGCGCTGTCACCAGCTTGCTAATTCTCATTGCCGACAACACCGAGGGTGCCCGAGCGGTGGTCTTCTGGCTCCTCGGATCGCTGGCGAACGCCGACTGGTCAACCCTGCCGATTGGCTACCTCGGTATGGGCGCCGGCATGGTCCTCGTGTTCTGGTGGCGTCGCCGGCTCGACCTCCTCGCGCTCGGCGACGAGACCGCGCTGGCGAGCGGCGTCGACCCCGAACGCACGCGATTGGTGCTCGTGGTCGTGGTGGCACTGTGCGTCGGGTTCGCCGTGTCGCTATCGGGCGGAATCGGATTCGTCGGTCTTGCGGCCCCTCACATCGCACGTCGGATCGTCGGACCGATCCACCGCCATCTGGTCCCGGCGTCGGCCGCCCTCGGCGCCATCATCCTCATCTGGGCCGATGTCGCGGCCCGCATGGCTCTGCAACCCCGGGAACTACCGATCGGCGTAGTCACCGGGGTGCTCGGTGCGCCGGTCCTCGTCGCACTCGTCCGAAAGCTCCCCTACAACAACTGAGCGCCACCGCGCTCGAGAAAGGAGAACTATGAAACTGTTAGCATCGAGGCTGACGTCAGTCGCCTTGCTTGTCGTTTTGGGTCTATTGGCCGCGTCGTGTGGAGGCAGCGACGACTCCTCCACCGCGCCTGTCTCGGCCGAGGACGCCGGATTCCCGCTGACCTTCACCAACTGCGGCAAAGAGTTCACCCTCGACTCCGCTCCCGAGCGGGTGTTGATCATGGAGCCCGCTGCGCCTTCACTGCTATTTGCTGTCGGTGCTATGGATCGTGTGGTCGCCCGCATCGACGACTTTTCCGAGGAGTACTACAACCCCGACGAGATGGCCATCCTCGACACCGTTCCCGCTTTACAGGCCGAGTTCACCTCGACCGGCGGTGCCATGATCTCTATCGAAACGATCATCGACTACGAGCCTGACATCGTCATCGGCTACGACACCGAGATTATCACCCACGACGCGCTCGCAGACGTCGGGATACAGCTCTACGTGATGCCTCCGTTCTGCGACAACCCACCGGAGCCATCGTTCGAGAGCATCGTGGAAGAGGTCCGCCTCTACGGAAGACTCTTCGGCACGGAGGAGATAGCCAACGCCAGCGCCGCCCAGATGGAGGCCGCTGTGACCGCGGCCGCCGATTCGCCGGTTGCAGAAGGCAAGACCGCTGTCGCGCTGGGTGTCGGCACCGGCGGCGGCCCCCTCTACGCCTACTCCTCGCTCGGTATGGTCCACCCTTTGATGGAGGCCCTTGGCATGACCAATCCCTTCGCCGACTTCGGAGAGCGAGTGTTCGAGGTGTCCCTCGAAGAGATCATCGATCGCAACCCCGACATCCTGGTCCTGCTCTATTGGGAGGTCGACCTTCCCCCCGAGCAGGTTAGAGCGCTCGTCACCGATCTCCCGGGCGCGAGCAGCATAAAGGCGGTTGCCGAAGGCAAGGTCTACCCGCTCCAGTTCAACTTTGCCGAACCGCCATCACCGATCGTGGTGAGGGGACTGTCAGTTCTCGGCGACCAAATCGCTGAATGATAGACCCATGATTTCGGCCACCGACATCGACCTGCGCCTCGGCGCAGTCGATGTCCTTTCCGGGGCGCAACTCTGTACGCGCCCCGGAAAGGTGGTCGGCCTCATCGGGCCCAACGGCAGCGGCAAGTCGTCGCTCCTTCGTTGTCTGTATGGGATGCTTCGCCCGGACAGAGGCGCGGTACTCATCGGCGACGACCGGATCGAGTCGTTGACGCAACGCTTGATCGCCCGTGCGGTCGGAGTCGTGACCCAAGACGCCGCCGCCGACGGAATCGGGATCACGGTCGGCGAGTTCGTGCTGCTGGGTCGCCACGTTCATCGTGGCGACCATCAGGGTTTCACCAGCGACGACCACCGTATCACGCTCGAGGCATTGGAGTTGGTTAACATGGCGGGCTTCGCCGAGCGCAACCTCCAAGAGCTGTCAGGCGGGGAACGGCAACGGGTAATGATCGCCCGCTGCGTCGCACAGCGGAGCCCGGTGATGCTACTCGACGAGCCCACCAATCATCTCGATGTCCGCTACCAGCACGAGGTGCTCACCTTGGTTCGGAGCCTCGAGATGGACACGATCCTGGTGCTCCACGACCTCAACCTCGCCAGCCGCTACTGTCACCATCTAGTCCTCCTCGACCAAGGGAAGGTCGTGCACCAAGGTTTACCCGGAGACGTCCTGCGAAGCGATGTGCTCGAACCCGTCTACGGCATCGAGGTGCGACGACTGGCTGATGGGCGCCATTCCTACCTCGCGTTCGGTCCACCCGGACCGTGATCGGCCGGTTGGTGACCGTGCCGCAAAGAGGTGATCCCCGCCCTCCGCAGGTTGCCGTCGAAGGTGGTTTTTTTGGCGGCCCCGGCAGCGCTCGATCAACTCTGGATCGACACCACCGACGTGGTGGGACCCTCCCATGCATCCGCCGCCCGAGCGATGCGTTCCTCGAATCCCCTCACTGTGGACTACTACCCGATCGCCAACCATCCGACGGTGATGGTCGGCACCCAGATTGTGTAGAGGAACCGGACGCTGCGCCGGGATCCCTCGGCCAGCGCCTCCTCCAATGGCCCAGCGGGTGGAGGCGAGGAAGGCACGTGCACCCCATATGATGATCCACCGGCGCATCGTGGCGCTGACTGTCGGCGTGCGTCGGCTCTTGGCCCTCTCCATTGCGCTTGGCCTTGCCATCTCCGCCACCTGGGTTGCCCAAGGGGTGTTCATCGCGCTCGTCGTGCGACGAATCCTCGACGGCGGTGGCTGGGCTGCGATCGCCGGTTTCGTGGCCGCCGTCGCAGGCCTGACCTTGCTACGCGCGGCGTTACTCCTTGCCCGCGAAGTCCTGGCTAAGAAGGTCGCAGCGGTCGTCAAGACCAAACTGCGCCGCCGGTTGTTCGCTCAGTTGCTCCTGCTTGGACCCGGCTACCTGGAGCACACCGAAACGGGCAAGGTGCAATCGACCTTGGTCGATGGGGTCGAGGCCCTCGAGTCGTATGTTGGCTACTACCTGCCCCAGGCCGTGGTGTCGGTGGTCGTTCCCATAGGCATTGTCGGCGTTATCGTGGTTCTCGATCCGCTCATCGGCCTTGTCGTCCTGGCCTGTGCGCTGGCCGTGCCGCTCATCCCCCGGATCTGGGACCGCATCCTGGGAGAATACGGCCAGCGGCACTGGGCCGCGTATTCCTCGCTGGATGCCCAGTTCGTCGATTCCATGCAGGGCATGGTCACGCTGAAAGCGCTCAATGCGAGCGAACGGCGGGGGGAAGAGCTCCGCAGCTATAGCCATGCTCTCTACCGCGCCACCATGGCACAGCTCTCGATCTCGATGATCCGCAACGGTCTGGTCGGGTTCGCGATGAGCGCCGGCGTGGCCCTGGCGGTCGGTATCGGAAGCTTCCAGGTGGCCGCCGGTGAGTTGGGCATCGCCGGTTTGCTCATCATCCTGTTCCTCTCCGCCGAGTGCTTTCGGCCGCTCGTCGAACTGGACGTCTACTGGCATGCCGGCTACATGGGCATCTCGGCTTCGACCGGCATCTTCGAGTTGCTCGACGCCGAACCGGGGGTACATGACGCGGCGGTCGAGCGGGCCGGCGACGCCGCGTCGCCCGGTGGGGGGATCGCCCTCCACAAAGTCACCTTTCGTTACTCGAGTGAGGCGCGCCCGGCTCTGGCGGATGTATCCCTGGAGATTGGGGAGGGCGAGACCGTGGCCATCGTTGGGCCCTCCGGCGCCGGCAAGACCACCATCGCATCGCTCCTTCTCCGGTTCTTCGATCCGCAGGAGGGCGGGCTGACATTCGGCGAATCCGACTTCCGCGACGTTCCCTTGGACGACCTGCGGCGTCACATCGGCTACGTCTCCCAGGACACGTACCTCTTCTATGGGACCATCGAGGACAATCTCCGGATCGGCCGGCCCGACGCCACGCCCGAAGAGATCAGGGACGCCGCCGAGAAGGCCAACATCCACGCCTTCATCCGGTCGCTTCCCGATGGCTACGGAACCATCGTCGGCGAGCGCGGCGCCAAGCTCTCGGGCGGCGAACGCCAGCGCATCGCCATCGCCCGCGCCCTCCTGAAGGATGCGCCGGTGCTCATTCTCGATGAGGCCACCTCGAACCTCGACAGCGCCAACGAGGCGGCGATCCGACAGGCGCTCAGCCTCCTCACCCGGGGACGGACCACCATCGTGATCGCCCATCGCCTCTCATCGGTCGTCCACGCCGACCGCATCGTGGTCCTCGACAACGGCCGGGTGGCGGAATCGGGCCGGCATGAGGATCTGGTGTCGCGCGATGGCCACTACTCGCAGTTGGTCCGCGCCCAGCGGGAGGGCGCCGCATGAGCGTGACGGCCGACCGAGCCAGTACGCCGGCGCTGAACGGCCGGAAGGGGACCCGGTTCTCGTCCGGGTTCTGGCAACTGCTCTGGATGATCCGCAGCTACTTCGGCCTGATGACCCTGTCGATGGTGACGGGCGTGTTGAACCACGGCGCCACGATTGCCGCCGCGGCGCTCGGCGCCTACATGGTCGGCCAGGTAGCCGGAGGGGCGACGGCCGCCGACCTTCGCGGCCCTGCGGCTGCGCTGGCGGCCGCCGTCATCCTTCGGGCCGTGATGGCCTGGGCGGAGATGTGGCTGTCGCACGACCTGGCCTACCGGATCCTCGCCGACCTTCGCGGCCACCTGTATTCGGCTCTCGAGCGGCTCGCCCCCGGGTACCTCATCCAGCGGCGTTCCGGCGACGTGGCTTCCGCCGCCATGGCCGACATCGAAACCGTCGAGTGGTTCTACGCCCATACCGTCGGAACGTTCTTCGTGGCCGTGCTGGTGCCGTCCCTGGCATTCGTGACGCTGGGAGGGATGCACTGGACCCTGCCGCTCACGCTTTTGCCGTTCGCGCTCCTGGTGGCCGGCGTGCCGTTCGTCCTGCGGCGCCGCGCGGCCCGGCAGGGCGAGGCGCTGAGAGCCGACCTCGGCAACCTGAACGCGGAGGTTGTGGATGGGGTCCAGGGCCTGCGGGAGCTGGTGTCCTTCGGGTACCAGCGGAGGTTCCTCGCCAACCTCGAGTCCCACAGCAACCGGCTGGTCCGCTCGCAACTGGCCCATGGGATGCGCTCCGGTGTCGAACAGGCTGCGGTGGCGGCATTCATGAGCGGCGGCATGCTGAGCGTCATCGCGGTCGCGGCGGTCCAGGTCTCCCGTGGAGAGCTGGATCCCACCCTCTATCCGGTGGCGGTCACGCTGGCTATCTTCGTGTTCGGCCCGATTCACGCCATCGCCTCGGTTGCCCAGAACCTCGGGATCGTCTTCGCCTCGGCCGACCGCGCCTTCCACCTGCTGCGCGAACCGGCGCCGGTGACGGACGCGCCGGGAGCAGCACCCCCGGATTCAGACCCCGAGCCCAGGGTCAGTTTCGCGGGAGTGACCTTTGGCTATCCCGGCGGAGGGGATCCCGCCCTCCGGGATGTCTCATTCGAGATTGCGCCCGGGGAGACCGTGGCGCTGGTGGGCCACTCCGGGGCAGGGAAGACCACCTGCGCCAGCCTGCTCATGCGATTCTGGGACGCCGACGCCGGGACCATCGCCATCGGGGGCCACGACGTGCGCAAACTGCCCCAGCGCTATCTTCGAGAGATCATCGGCTGGGTGCCCCAGGACATCTACCTGTTCAATTCGAGCCTGCGGGAGAACATTCGCATGGCGCGCCCCGGCGCCACCGACACCGAGGTCGAGAATGCAGCACGGGCGGCCCAGGCGCATGAATTCATCATCGACATGCCCGGCGGATACGACACCGTCGCAGGCGAGCGCGGCGTCCAGATGTCCGGTGGCCAGCGCCAGCGCATCGCCATCGCCCGGACCCTGCTGAAGGACTCACCGGTATTCGTCCTCGACGAAGCAGTGTCGAGTCTCGACGCTCGCAACGAGCAGGAACTCAACCTGGCGCTCCATGCCGTCCGCGAGGGGAGGGCAACCCTCGTCATCGCTCACCGGCTGTCGACGATTCGCAGCGCCGACCGGATCGTGGTCCTCGAGGAAGGGCGAGTCGTGGAGCAGGGCACCCATGACGGCCTCCTGGCTCACGGCCACACCTACCCCTTACTGATCGCAGCACAGACCGAAGCGGCCCACCGGGTCCCTACCGAGTAGGCACTGGGCGAGTCCGATAGGGCGTAGGGCGGGTCGCTAACGGCAGGCGGAGGCAAGGTCAAAGCCGTTCACCGCGAAGCCGAAAGTGGATTCTCTGTGCATTGCAAGGCGAATGTTCGCTGCACCCCTCCCCTTGCCGTGTGACAGCCTGGTTCCGAGAATGTGTTCAAAGGACACCCCGTTGCCAACCCCATATCCCGTTTGGTTAAACGGCGGCGGCAGTTGACTACCACCCCCGACTGCCACTAGGACAGCTAGGAGGGACTTCGGGGAGGACGCCACAATTGAGATGAAACTGAACGGTTGTCAAAACTGAAACACTGCCTGCCCCCGATATCGCGCGGGAGACCCTACACTGGCCTTCATGTCAACACGGGATAACCTCGTCAGGGTTGACGACGAAGATTGCGACCTGGCAGCACTGGATGCTCGCATGGGGGTCATAGATGACCCCACTGGCGACTATGAAGCAGGTCGTACCATCTTCCACCCCACCACCGACGACTTCCTGGAGTTCCTAGCCTCGCAACCCTACGAATCGGATTAACCGTTCCACCGGGGGGAGGGGCCGTGCCAACATACCAGCAGACCGAGACCTTCATACGGGACTTCAGGAGACTTTCGAGAGAGGAACGAGAGGCGTTCCTCAAGGCATTGGCACGATTCGTTTTCGACATTGCAAGCATGGAGGCAGGGGAGAAGGACACATTCCGCCCGGGACTCCGGGTTAAAGGGGTGCACGGGCGGCGGAACCTATTTGAAATGAGCTGGGCGCACGATGGCCGAGCCACCTTCATGTGGGGAAACCCGGTATATGAAGGCAAGCGGCATGTCATCTGGATCCGATGCGGCGACCACAACATTCTGCCTTAACTCCACGACCCTCCTTGGCTAACCCAATAATCCTCAGGAACCAGCTATAGCCGGCAGTGGGACGACACGCTGCGGGATATCCCTATAGTCCGATAGTGTTCCGCAGGCTGATTGTCGCGACCTTCCTGGTGTTCCTGGTCCCTGCCGTCGCGGCTGATGCCCACCACACCCCCGGGTTCGACTTTCAAGGCTCGGGATGGGGCCATGGCGTCGGGATGGGCCAGTGGGGCGCCCGCGGACAGGCGCTTGAGGACCCCGCCAAGTCGGGGGAGGACATCGCCGCCCACTACTTCCCGGGCTCGGAACCGGCCTCCCTGGGGGACCTCTCCCTTCCCAACGATCTGTTAGAGACGCTGGACAATCCGCTGTGGGTCAATCTGGCTTCCCAGGTCACCCTGCTGGAGTTCACCGCGGTGGGCGGCCAACTGGACCTGTGCCTGGCCGGCGACGGTGAGGGTCCCTGCCCGAAGCCCCAGCACCCCCGGTCGGGCGAGCGATGGGAGTTCCGCCGCATCGCCGCCGGCCGGTGCGGGTTCTTCCATGGGGGCGAGTTGCAGGGTACGGCTGGCGCCTGCCGAGCCTCCATCTCGTGGCCCGACGCCAGGGGGGTCCGGCTCCGCCACGGGGAGGACAGGACCAAGCTGTGCCTAGCCCGGGTCCGCGAAGAGTGCGAGTACCGGCACGGGGAGTTGAAGATGCGTGACGACCCGGTCGAGACCGGGTTCCACGTGGTCCTGGCGGTCGGGATCGAGGACTACCTGAGGGGTGTCGCCGAACTTCCCGACGACTGGACCGAACCGGGGGTGAACCAAGCCCAGGCGGTCACCGCCCGCTCCTACGCCGCCTTCAAGTTCTTCCTGTGGGAAACCAGGGCCCGTCCCGCCAATCCCGACGAAGACCCTGGGATCAATGACGCCCGAAAGGACACCTGCTGGTGCCACCTCTACGACAGTTGGCGCGACATCAACTACATCGGCTGGACGAAGGAGGCCCGATCGGCCTCACAACCTTGGCTCGACGGGGTGGAGACCACCACAGACCGGGTGCTCACGTACTTCGGCGACGACTGGGAGAGGGTCACGAAGGGTGGGATCGTGCAGACGTTCTTCTCCGCCTCCTCGGGTGGGATCACCCGCAGCAACGTGTACGGGTTCCGCACCGTGCGGGACGGCAACACGTCGGCCCGCCAGTGGCCCTACCTGACGCGGGTCGCCGATCCATGGGACATCGATCCGGCGGTGGGCAACCCGCACGCCTCCTGGGAGGAACGGGTGAGCGCGGCGGACATCGCAAGATGGCTGGGATGGGATGATGTCACGGAAGCGGCCCTGGTGACGAGAGCGTCAGTGTCCTCGCCCACCCAGGTCCTGTTCCGGGGGGTCCGCAACGGCCAAGAAGTGTCGGTCACGATTTCCGGCGACGGGCTGCGGACCGCCCTGGGCCTCAAGTCCTCCAACATCACCGCCATCGACGGCGTGGCCCCGGCCGATCCAGCCCCGGGCGACGGCGGCCCCGAGAAGCCCCCCGAGCCGGACGCCTTCGATGACGATGCCGGCGACATCCACGAACCGTCCATCAACCGCCTGGCAGCGGTGGGCGTCCTGGACCGCACCGAGTGTGGTGAGCGGCAGATCTGTCCCGACGATCCTCTCCCGCGTTGGGTGATGGCGGTGTGGATGATCCGGATCCTCGACCAGGTTCCTGACGCACCCGATGCCCTTACGCGATTCGAGGATGTGGAACCCGACTCCTGGTGGACGCCGTACGTGGAACGCCTGGCCGAGATAGGGGTGACCAAGGGCTGCAACACCGACCCGCTGCAATACTGCCCCGACCAGCCGGTCAGCCGAGCGCAGATGGCCAGCTTCTTGGTCCGGGCCCTCAACCTCCCTCCCGCTCCCCCGGCGGGATTCACCGACACCGCGGGCAACACGCACCAGGCCGACATCGACGCCCTGGCGGCGGCACGCGTCACTAAGGGCTGTTCAACCGACCCGCTCGGCTACTGTCCGGAGCGGCCGGTTTCTCGAGGAGAGATGGCCACCTTCCTGACCCGAGCCCTCGAACTCGACTCGACCCCTGCCTTAGAGCCGGTCCGGTTCGATTTCTCATTGGAGCTCGACTCCGAGGGCTGGGTGGCCGGTTTTGCGGACCTCCCGGTGGACTACGACCCGTCGATCTACGAGCTGGACAGCGGGCACCGCGCCCTGCCCGAGGGTCTCCATGGCGCAGGCATTTACGTTCAGGGACACAACCGCAGCGCCGATCTGTTCATATACCTGAAGCGACGAGTGGACGGCCTGGTCCCGATGACCTCCTACGAGGTGGCGGTGAGGGTGGAACTTGCGACCAACGTTGCGGCGGGACTAATCGGGATCGGTGGTTCCCCCGGAGAGAGCGTGTTCGTGAAGGCGGGTGCCTCCACCATCGAGCCGGCAACCGTGATAGACGGCATCGACCATTCCCGGATGAACATCGACAAGGGCAACCAGTCCCAGGGCGGGACACAGATGGTCGTGATCGGCGACTTGGCCCATCCCGACGTGGTAAACAACGAGTTTCGAATCAAGACCCTCGACAACTCAAGCTCGCCCGTGATCGTGGAGGCCGACCGCACAGGCAGCGCCTGGCTGCTAGTGGGCACCGACTCAGGCTTCGAGGGCCTCACCCGCCTGTACTATGACCGGATCTCCTACACCCTCACACCGGTTGCGCCACCAAGCTAACCGCGCCAAAAACCCGAGAAAGACCAGAAGCCGAGCTGGACATCAGCCCGGAGAGTCACTAGTAGTGGTCACTCGGCGAGACCTCTCTAAGCCTGGATTCACCGATTGGTTTGGGGTTGGTGGGGTGTGAAATGTGTTGGAGTGCCTCTCTGACCTGGGAAAATAGCTATTACGAAAAGACGGCTATTGCCCTGGCGGAGGAGGCACTTCTTGTGATGAGGATACTGAACGGGATTGACCGGTTCAGGGTGGTGTTCGACGACGAGTCTCTGGTGGCCGCTGCGGGGTTGCTGGTGGCGGGAACGTTGATGAAGAGGTTGGGGTTGGAGGGCCTGTTGGACGAGACCGTACGGTTGGGAGACCGCCCGGGGGAGCCCGTCCGGGAAGGAAAGTCCTGTCTTTGGTGGCTTCGATGCTGACCGGGGGTTCTCATATCGATCATGCCGACCGGCTGCGGGTCGGGTCCACTCAGCGGGTGTTGCCGTTTCGGGTGATGGCCCCTTCCACATTGGGAACGTTTCTGCGTTCGTTCACGTGGGGTCATGTCCGCCAAATGGACAAGGCCTTGGAAGAGACGCTGAGGAGAGCCTGGTCCGCGGGTGGGGGTCCCCGAGAGGATGCGCCGGTGACCATTGATGTGGACTCCACTGTTTGTGAAGTGGCGGGTAACACCAAAGCGGGCGCTCATTATGGGTACACGGGACAGTTGGGATATCACCCATTGTTGGCAGCCCGAGCAGATACCGGGGAGATCGTCCATTCCCGCCTCCGGGGCGGTTCCTCGCAAAAAAGGCATTACCCGTTTGTTGTGAAGACGGTGAACCGTGTCAGACGGGCAGGAGCCCGGGGTCCGCTCACGGTACGAGCCGATGCGGGGTTTTGGTCCTATCGCCTGGTCGAGGACATGGAACGTCTCCGGGTCGGGTGGTCGATCACCATAGGCCAACATTCGCAGGTCAAAGCAGCAATCGCCAACATTGAGGACACCGCGTGGCAACAGATCGACTATCCCGAAGGTGGAGTAGCCGAGGTCGCAGAAACCGCGATTGTTGCCTCCAAGAAATGGAAGCATCGTCGAATCCGGGTGGTGGTGCGCCGCACCCGTCTCACCGACCCCGAACATGCGCAGTTGTGGCCCGACTGGCGATACCACGCCTTCGCCACCAACAGTGAACTGTCCCCGGTAGAAGCAGACACCCACCACCGGGCCCACGCCCGAATGGAACTGGCCATACGAGACATCAAACAAAACGCCGGCCTCTCCCACTGTCCCTCCGCACCGCACGCTCACGCAACTCGGTCGGATACCTACCAGAATTATTGGCCATGAGACTCCATCCTCTCAAGATAGAAAGCCTCCACAAAAGCCGAGGGGATTCAGTTTTGTGGAGTTAGCTCACTTGGGTGAGGGGTGTGAGGGTTCGGTTGTCGTAGTGGGTGTTTTCGTGTTCGATGGGGGTGAGCATGTCGAGTGAGGTGTGGCGCCGGCGGCGGTTGTGGAAGATTTCTAGGTATTCGAAGATAGCGTTGGCGAGTTCGATGCGGGTCGTCCAGCGTTTTCGGTCTAGCAGTTCGACTTGCATACGTGCCCAGAACGCTTCTGTGAGGGCGTTATCGAAACAGTCCCCGACGGTCACCGATCGAGGGAACCAGTCCGGAGTCGTGGGCTCGTTGAGTGAACCCCCAGCAGGGTGCATCTGGGTGCCCTGGTCGGAATGTATCACAGTCCCCGGGTGGGGTTGGCGGTTCTCAAATTGTCATACCCAACGCGGAGGTCACCAAACTCGAGGTGGCCGTGTTGTCGATCGATGAGCCCACGACCCGGCGGCTGAACACGTCCAAAACGACAGCACAGAATCACCCTGGCTTCCCGGGTGGGATGTTCCGTTATATCGGTCACCCACAACTGGTCCGGTTTGGAACGGGCGAAGTTGCGGTCTACCAAGTCGACAGGGGTGTCGACGGGACGGGGCCGTCTTCTGGGTCTTCGGCTACCGCTGAGACCAGCTATTCCGGCTCTTCTCATCAGCATCGCCACCGCGTTGTGCCCAACTGTGATCTGATGACCCAACCGCAACTCGGCATGTACCCGCCGCGCTCCATAGGTACCGCGTGACTGGTGATGGATCTGACAGATGATGTCGGTCAGCCAGGCGTGACGGATAGACCGGGCCGACGGCGGACGGGACCGCCAGGCATAGAACCCCGACTGTGACACACCCAGCACCCGGCAAGCCACCTGTACGGGCAGCCGCTCGGTTCTCATAACCGCGATCGCTTCGTAGCGCTGTCATAGAGTGCGGTCCTTTTCCTGAATGGCGCTAGTCGTTGCCCGAAGGACAATCGGGGTATCGCCAGATAAGGGTCTCCCAACGCGACGTTCAAAAAGCACATGAGCGCGCCGAGGCCAGCTTTCAAGACTCACAGAAGGCCTTCGAGGCGAAGGTGTCCGACGGCCTCAAAACCATGGCTGATAGTGCTCGTAGCTACTCAGAACAACTGGCAGAGCTGCTGGAAAACGTCCAAGAGCAAAAAACGGATGCGTCAGAGGCGATAGGCGACCTGCTCAACAAATTGCAGAAAGAGTACGGTTTCGTTGCTTCGCAAGTGCTCGGGGAAGCACATGGCAAGGCGGCTCCGGTTGAGCGATCGACTGCCGACGCCCACAAGAAACGAGCAAGGAATTACTCACTGTGGGCAGCTGTCGCGGCTGTGCTCGTCATTGCCCAAGATCGAGTAGCGCAGGTCATGGGCTGGTGGACAAACGACTGGGACCAATGGTTTGACATCTTCAGGTCCCTCCCCGTCCTGGGGAGTCCCGTGGCTATCCTGATCTTCCTAGCAGTCCGAGAAGGACAATCGGCAAAGACTCATTCTGCGCATCATGCCAGGTTGCAGAGCCTCGAACTGCAACTCAAGTCTTGGGAACCTTACCTGAGCACCCTGAACGAGGAAACGCGGGTGCAAATGGAAAGGGAAGTCACTCCCAAGTTGTTCGTCGGGGATGTTGGAGCAACCCACCTACCTACGCAGGAGTAGAGCATTCCCCTCTCTTCCCACCAGATGCTGCACCACTCTTTTCTCTCGTTTTGGGGTGTTTGTCGGTAGCGCTCTCTCCGGCGTTCTTCTGGCAGATTTGGGGCTGTCGTGTTGCTTGACTGTGGACACCAAGAACTGTGGTGACGAAACTCATAAGCCGCACTCAGTCAGGGAAACCCACTTCGGGGAGGAGGTCCGAAATGGAGCCGATTGCGCCCGAACGGAGCGCTTCGGCAATGGCAAGGAGTCCCTTGTTGGCAAGAGTTTCCACAGCGTAATAAGGCTCGTCTAGTTCACCATAAAGGGCTACAACCAACCCCTCGATTCTCCTGTCCGGGTCGAGAGTCCCTGTGTTAGCGGTGTAATTGTCCTTGCTGCCGGGTACGCCAAAGTTGTCAGGCCGATCGAGATCGAATCCATGGGTAACCGCGTAAGCGAACCCCAGTCTGACGAGGTCTGCTCTTTCGGGCATGTTGAAGCTGTCCATCTGCTTTGATGCCGCTGTACCAGCAGGTGTTAGAGCTACGGTTGTCTTGGGCATCTTAGGAGGATCCTATCTTGAGGATTTCGGTGTGACGGGCAGACCTACGGGTTAGTTGTCTTTCACATAGGAGACTTGACTGCAAAGTGCTGTGCGCTTCCAGGGTTTTGATCTCGCCTTCGTGGACAAATACAACCACCTGTGCGGCGACAGTTGGGAGTGCCCTAAGGGTGTTGAGCTTGTGTTTCGGATCGAGTCGAGCGAAGGCCATGTCCATGAATATCGGGGCTTGTACAGGAGCGCAGCGCTGGAGGGCAGCGATGAGCGAGAGAGCCACGATGTGCTCGTACCCTGCCGATCGATGCGGTTCGAGTTCTCCGTCCCGGTGGACTATTGATAAGCCGTAGTCCTCGTTGATCGAGAGTCGGACAAAGTCCGGATCGGATCGGATCGACAGGAAAACCTCTGTGGCTTCATGTTCGACGCGTTGTGTGAGCTCCTTGCGGTACCTGTCGATAGCGTCTGAGTAAAGGCGTTGAAGGCTTGTGAGAAGATGCTGCTTCCTAGTTGCCACCCTTCCCTCCTCGCCACTGCCCTGTGCGATAATAGCTGCTAGACGTTTTGCCTCTTCGGCGTATTCGTCTCGTTTCTCTACAGCTTCTTGGAGGGCCTCTCGGTTGATGCGTAACTGCACCTTGGTGTTAGCTAGTTTCTTTGGAAGGTCGGAAAGGACGGGCTCGTCAAGGCCTTCGACTTGCTCCTCCGCTTCGGCTAGGTCAGAAGCAAGGTCGTGGACCTTCATAGCCATATCTTGTAGAGTCCTGTTTCTTTCGTCCAAGCGCGCAACGGCAGCAGGATCCAAGACTCGCTCCAGTGACTGGATACGAGACCTAATCGCCTCCAGGGCAGCTCTTTGGTCGTGAGCGGACTGGACACCTTCGATTCCTGGATGGAGCGCGGGCTGAAGGCAACACGGGCACTCGCCCGTTTCGTCAAGCTCCTTTCGGAGTTGGATCAGTTGCTGCTCTCGATCAAAGACATGTTGCGCCAGTTCAAGCCCCTCACGTTCCGCCCTTAACTTGTCAAGCTTCGTTTCAAGTGTTGGCGTGAGGACGGCGGTCCACGCCTGCGGTGCAATCTCCTTGAACCTCTCGCGTGCAGATTCGAGTTCTTTCTTGGCCTCCTTGTGAGCTCTGGCTATCTGACGACGAGCATCGAGCAAATCTCGTGCTGTCTGAGAGTCGGTCATGTGCTGCTCGATCTCACTTCTCTCATCCTCTAGCTTCTTGATGGCCATTTCAATTTTGCTGATGTCCTCATTTCGTTTTTCCAAGACTTTTTCCAGCTGCGGAAACTGCTTGACAGCTGCCGCAGCCTGCGCATCCTTCGTTCTCAGTTTTGAGATGACTTTGGTGTGTTCATCCGTGAGTGTCCGGAGGTCTTTAATTGCATTCTTCAAGACTGGGACACCGAGTATCCGCTCTATCGCCTTTTTCAGTTCCTCCCCTGCGGTCGGGTCGTGCAATAGATCCTCATAGCGGTTTAGGGCTTCGGCATCGAAAAGAAAAAACTGCTGGATTTCTTCGGGGATCATCTGCTGTAAGGTTGCCTGCGCGTCCTCGAAACTGAGAGCATCCGACTCTCGTATGACATCTAGGCGCCGCTTGAGTGTGTCGCCTTCAAGGATTACGGAGCGGGTCAATGTGTAGCAGTCGTGTCGCCAGTTGACCCTCGCTGTGACCCTGGCCATGACTGGTGCCCCGTTAGCCTCGGCGACGGCTTCTCGGTTTACCAAAAGCCGATCATCGCGAATCTGGCCGTACCGCTCGAAGAACTTGCCGGTGAAAAGCCATCGAACGGAGTTGAAGATGGTGGTCTTCCCATAATTGTTGTCGCCGTAGATCACTGCGACTCCATCTCGGTCAGGTAACTCGAGGGCCTGATTGCCTTTGAACGGGCCGAAGTTGGAGTATCCGATCCGGTGGAGTCTCACTCTGCACCAAATTCGGCAAGAAAGGCATCGATGGCCTGCCTGAGTCGGGCGAGGACTTCCGACCGTCGATTGAGATGGCGCCGTTCGATTGTCAAAATTTCCGCCACGAGAACAGCATCAAGTTCAGAGTATTGAGCTGCCCGGAGAGCTTCGACGGTGTCCTGTAACTGTTCGCGCACTATTCCCACATGTTAGACCCGAGTTTGGCGGGTGGTTTGGTGTTTCCCCAGGTCGGGGGGCGTACGCGAAAGGAGTGTTTCCACTACGTTGGGGGTTGGACCCTGGAATTCCCCCGCTTTTGCGGACTGAATCCCCCCACCAAACCACTTGACCCGCCAAACTCGGGTTAGAGCATTGGTTGACTTGGCGTCCAGCCGGTTCAAGCGAAGGACTAGTCATCGTCGGCCTCGAACCCTCCGGAGACGTCCGGGTGGGTGAGGTCACCGCCAGCGTCGGCAAACGCTTGGTAAAGTGCGCCTACGCTTGCATTGGTAAAGGCGCTTCTGGCGAATTCGGCCGCGCGAGCTAGTTCGCCCAGAATCATTGATCGGCCGCTGGGCTCCAAGGGGGGTTCAGGAACGACAATCGTATCGTAGATCTCAGCGTATGGCTTGTCTTCCGCCCTGCGTAGAACACGACCTCTTCTCTGGATGAACTCCCGTGGGTTGCGGGACGATGCGAGGATCAAAGCGTGGGTCGCTACGGGAATGTCGACACCTTCGTCGAGGCAACGGATAGAAACGACCACCCCGCCATTGATGGCGAAGTTGTCCAAGGTGGCCGAACGGTTGCCGGTCATGGCGGAGTGATACTCGGTAACCGGAAGGTTTGCGTCAAGAAGTTCCGTAACGACCTCCCGGAGCTGGTCCTGATCCTCGCAGTAAACCAACCACCGCTGGCCTTCGCGGAAATGGTCGCTCACCACGGACCGAGCGAGGGGTATCTTTGCCGTCGCTTTCTTGATCACCCGCCCCCTTCGTATGAAGAGGCCTTTCACCAGCGGATGTTGCAGCACCTGGTCTTGCGGGTCATCAGCATCACCGTAACGCGCTATTAGACGTGAAATCCGTTTCGAAAGTTCGTTCCATTGTTTCTGTTCGTGATCAGAAAGACGTACGACATAGGGTTCATAGGTGTACGGAGTGAGGATGGGAGGGTCGGTGTTTAGGGCGTCTTGCAACGTGAAGATGTCGATTATCCCATTGAAATACCCGATCAACGCACTGGTGCCATCCGTATCTCCAGCTCGTTCCGGTGTTGCGCTAAGACCTAGGCGGGCGACCGCTGGTACGTCGAGAAGCTGTCGTGCCTGAGGCGCGCCGAGGCGGTGAACTTCGTCGGCGACGACAAACAAGCGACTAATCGTTCTCTTCAGGTGACCAAGGAACCTGGGAGAGGAAGCCGTCGTTATGGTGCTAACAACAACTCGGTTTTCTTCCGTTTGTCTCAGCCAGGGTCCTAGCAAGTTGTTCCACTCCCTGTAGTCACCACCGCAGGGATGCACGCGAACACACAGGTCGCGCAGATGTTCACGGAGTTCGCCTGTCCATTGGTCGAGTAGGGCAACACTGGGGACAAGGACAACTGGACAGTGCCCGCGACGCAGTTCTCGTCGAATGGCCTCCATCGCCGTGAAGGTCTTCCCGGTAGCGGTGGCGTGTTTTATGAGACCGATCCGCCCGGCCGACTCCCAGGCTTCAATCGCCTTCTTCTGATGCGGCCGCAGGGTGAATCGTGCCAACGGCGCTGGTTGTTGGGATATACGCTTCTGAACTGCTAATTCTTCTGCTTTGATCTGCCAAGGATCACTTTCGGCAGCCACACGGCTGAACTCCTCTAAGGCGATGTTGGGAACCTCATGGACATCCACGCCCTGTGCCTCGCCCCGCCATAGCTTTTCAAACCTCTCCTTGTTTGACGAAACGCGGTCGGTCTCTCGACCACCCGCCCAGGAAGTCCAAACGGTGATCGAGTCGACGTTTCCCCCGGGCGCGAAGCCGAGATACGTTTCATTGATGCCACCTCGGAACCCGATAGCATCATTGTTTGCGTCGAAGAACAACCCGGTCTTATCGTGAAACATCGCCTTTGATGATGACTCTGCATGTCGAGATCGCTGAGCGATGCGAATGTCAACTACACCGTCGACTATGAGGCCAGCAAGAGCCTTGGCTGGTTCAGAAAGGTAAGGGCTTTGCAAGAGACGTTTGTAATCCTCAAGGAGAACCTCAGCCAGTTCATTGCTCGTCAGAACCCGGTAGGCGTTTTCGATGGCTTGGGCGTCGGCGGCGCTAAGCGCAGGAGAGCAGATGATGCGGATCTTGCCGCCGCGGGCAGCAAAGTTAACGATCTCAGCCCAAACGATGAGATACACTGCACTACTGAAATAGCCGCTGATTCGGTCATAGCGAATTGCGTCGCGCATACAAGGACGATAGAACTCAGCTGCCACGTCATGGTCGTCGGTGAAATACTCGGCGGCGGGTTCCCAGTCGCGGAAGGCCATGTCAACGACCTCCCATGAGTGTCCTTTGAATGCCTAGCTTGAATCGTGTTTCGATGGCTTGTACCAGCGATGACCTGCGGCAGGTGACAATGCTCGCCGGTGTAGGGCCGAAAATCGTCTTGCGGACGTACTTCGTGGACACCGAGACTCCGCTTACCACCGCCTCAGCTAGCGCCTCCACGGACACTCCCAGGTTGCGGGAATAAGAGATCCCCTCACGTACCATAAACAGCTCAGCATCCCACAGGATCCATGTTCGGAACTGTGCTGCGAACCCGCAGAACAAGACCAGCCTCCCAGGCTCACAGGGAATGTGAATCCTAGCGCCACGGCGCCTGCCTGGCAACGTGATCTGAATCTTGTGTACCCCAATTTCCCGCTCGGTCGGAGCCGTAGCATGCCACAGGTAAGCCTGGATGCTGTGGCCTCCCGGTAGGGTTGCCAGAAGTGGTTTTTGACGGGGTTCGCTCTCCATAACAGAGGAGACGCCAAGGTCGTGACGAAACATAGCCTCAAGATCGGGTCGAGCGGATAAGCGCCCTCGCATCGCGTTACGGTGCCTTTCTCTCAAGGATCATGGTTTGATGCGGATGTTGGCGCGCTTTGTCATGCTGAGAGGATGCTCGAAGTCGCCGAACTGGGTAAGCGTCGCTAACCCACGAATCGATTGTCGGAGCACTCACGGTCGGCTGTAGGTGCCTTGGGTGCGCCTGGTAGAGGCCTCGCAATGAGCTATCACGAGGCGATCCGGGCAGATTGAGAGATAGTTGCATCCGGTGTGGCCATTGGTCCTATTGCATCAAGCAGGTCTCACGAAGAACAGTGATGTCCCCGTAGGGTTGTGAAGTGTCAGGGTAAAGGCTGGGCATCATAATTGCGGACAAAAAGCTCGCTACCCTTATCTCGACCTCCCCGGAAACCGTCCTGCTTTTTCAGTCCATTGCGTTGGTCGTCTGTACGATTGATCGTGTAGTTCCACTCCTGACCCTCTATCGAGGAGGCCCATCCGTACAGACTCCGAATGTCCGGGTGGTCGTCATAAGTGAGGAGAAACAGCAACCGGTTCCCATTGCGCTTTAGGCACTCTGCTAAGCGCTCATGATCGTCATGCTCAAAGACAGCATTGTAGAACTTTTCCTGGTCAGCTGCATAATAAGGGGGGTCAACAAACACGAAGCACCCATCGGGAAGCGCGTCAATGACCTCTTCAAAGTCGCAAGCGGACAGAACGACGCCTTGCAGCTTGTCTGACACGGTACGTAGATGTGGGGGCCAGTTCTCGGGTATCATCGAATACTTCCGCCCAAAACCCCAATAGCAGTTCTCCGGTCGCATGATCCCACTGTAAGACGTCCGGTTCAAATAGAACCATCGAAATGCTTTTTCCAAGTCGGTGCCGGGCGTGTAGTGATTCTTGTAGTACGTGTGGTTGGCTTTGGTGGCTTCCACTCCATCAAGAAGGCCAATCAGCCCTTCTACATCATCCCGGATCTGTTCTAAGGTGTTGATCACACCGGTATCAAGGTCGTTCAGAATCGATGTTCCATCAGAAGTCGGCTTCGCAAAGAAGACACTGGCACCGCCAGCGAACGGTTCACAATAGTCATCATGGGGTGGTATCTCCCGCAGAATGAGACTGCGTGCATAGAACTTGCCGCCGGGATACCGGAAAGGGGAGTTGGACCTATTTGAACGCGGCAGTCCCACATTTGCTAAGGTCACTTCGTCCACCCGGCACCATCGGCTTTCAGAAAACGGGACTGAAACCGTCCACCAATCGGCCGGAAAGCTAAAGCGGTCTCCTGAAATATGGCCATCGGGTCACGGGCGTTGGGTCCGAAAAAGTGAAGCTTCAGCATTTGCCCAAACAGCCCGTGCTTCCGCAATGCCTGACACCTAACGTAATGTGCCCACTATTCTGCGGTATGACGCTCGTGGCTGACATGCTCTCCTAAGCACTTTCCGTCAACAATTACCCTAACGCTCAAGAGTGACAGAACGCTGACAATGTTAACGATCGTCCCAGTTTGCCACCCTCTAGTTTTGCATTGACGCATCTCTTGTGGCATCGAAGACGCAGCCTTCACACAAGACGTTCGCGCCGAAGAGCGGGTAGAGCCCAATGAGAACCAGACGCCAGGAGCGGAATCGGCATGTCGGACCAGGGGTCGCGCGATCCGAAGCGCCGACTGCGATGCTCAGAGCGGCTTTGCCACCCCCTAAACAAGACCCCGGCCGGGCCATTCGTCGGCTGTTAACAGATACCCTGTCACGCTCGTCCGCAGCACCCACCCGGAGTGAAAACCATTGGTATTCCTCGATCCTGGCGGTGGGTCGGTGGGGCCGGTGGGAATCGAACCCACGACCTCCGGGTTAAAAGCCCGTTGCTCTGCCAATTGAGCTACAGCCCCGCCCCACAGGATACGACGTGGAGCGGAGCTATTCCACTCGAATTGGCTTGAGTAGTTCAATCCCGCGTTGGGTCTCACGGCTAGGGTCGTAGAATTTCTCTGCGATGTCCAAGCCCGGCGTCTCGCCCTTCTCACTGGCTGAGAAGGCCCGGTTGGTGCTAGTTCTCTTGGTGTTGGCGGGTTCGGTCTCGGCTGCATGCTGGGAGTCGGACGACGTTACGTGTCCGGAGGGGAGTGAGGCATTCGTTCGGTACGAACTGTTCATGGGACGGAGCGGCCCGGGAGGCGAGGTGGTAACCGAGCAGGCGTGGGACGCCTTTCTCGGGGACACCGTAACTCCCCGTTTTCCCGATGGCCTGACAATCCTCGACGCCCAGGGCCAGTGGCGGAACTCGGAGGGGGAGATTCTGAAAGAACGCTCCAAGGTGCTGGTGATCCTCGCTCCCCCCGGGGATGAGCTGAGAGGACTGATCGACGAAGTCTCCGACGAATACAAGCGGCGTTTCAACCAGGAGTCGGTGCTCGAGGTCGAAAGCGATGCCTGCGTCTCGTTCTCGTGACACCGGCCGCCGCAGGCCTGAGACTGGCTTCCCGCTAACACGCCACCTCCCATGTGTCCGAGTTTCCCTTCTCTCCCGGCAGGGGTCTGATTAATATTCGGTTTCAGCCCTAGACAAACGATACGCGGTGATTCCGGATGCCCATGAGATTTGTCAAGCGCCTCTTATTCGACCTTCTGGCCCTTCTCCACCACCCTTGGATTCTGGCGGTCCGTCCTCTACTGAAGACGCGGCGTTTCGGAGTCATCACCACAGCGTTCTTGGGATTCGCCGTGGTGGCGGGACTCCTGCACTCCCTGTTCGAAGGTACCCATCCTGCTGAAGGACTGTGGTGGGCCCTGGTGACCCTCACAACCGTGGGGTACGGCGATGTCGGCTCGGTAACAACTGGTGGCCGCATAACTGGCGCACTGCTAATGCTGACAGGCATCGGAGCTCTGGCTTTCATCACTGCCAACATCGCCGCCTTCTTCGTTGAGAGTGACTCCACAAAGGAACTCCAGAGCGAACTTGTTGCTATTAACGAACGACTCGACCGCATTGAGGAAGCCTTGGCCGACCGGGGGCCGTCTGGCACCAAGGACTAACCCAGGCGTTATACCTTGGTGAGAACCTCACGGGGATTGTCCACGAAGATCCGGTGGATCAACTCCTCGGGGAAGCCCTTGTAGCGCATCAGGTTCCTGACCGTCTCGGGGAGGTGGCGCCAGCCGTGGCCGCCGTAGCGTCTCAGCCAGTGCTTCAGGGCGATGTCGGAGGAGACCAGCACCCGGTCGGGGTATCCGGCGTCGGCCACGGTCTTCAGCCAGTTGAGACGGATCGCGTCGTTGGGCTGATCGACCGGTGATCGCTGGCGGAACGACCCTTCCCAGCCGAAGGTGTCGAACGCCAGGTAGACGCCGGTCTTGGCCAACTCGAGGAGCGGCCCGCTGTCGAAGACGTTGGTGCCCGCCGAGGTATTGAACCGGCTGTCGCAGTGGTCGATGACGGTGCGGCTCAGGTCCCCCCCTGCCTCGTCGACCACCCTGACTATGTCGAAGGGCGATGCCGGATTGAAGCCGGGGTGCACCGACAGCGCCACTCCGGTGGCCACCGCAGCCTTGGCCGAGGCGCGCAGTGACTTCTCCTCGTTGGGGTGCATGGGGTGGTCCATTCCCACCTCTCCGATGATTCCGGCCTTCACTCCCCCGGCCACCCCCACCTCGATGTCCTGAACCATCAACTCCACCAGTTGTTCCTCGGACAGTTCGTCCATGTCGTCGGGGTGATAGTCGGCCAGGTACCAACCGGTGGCCATGACGACGTTCACCCCGGTGGCCCGGGAGATTTCCACCAGGCCGAGGGGGTCGCGGCCCATCCCCCGGGTGGTCTGATCTACGATGGTGGAGCCTCCCACCCGCCGGAACTGGTCGAACTCGTAGATGGCGTCGTCGATGGAGTCGAGTTTCTGGTCGCCGTAGTAGACCCAGTGCTTTTGGCGGTCGTTGAGGTTCTCCAGGGTGACCGGCTGTCCCCACTTGGCGCCCCAGGTGGCCGCCGTCCCGGGACCCTCCTGGCCCGGTTCCCAGCCCGCCTCGGCCCGGCGCATGATCGGCACGTACTTCTTGGCGCCGGTCTTGTACTGCGCGACGCCGGTGATGCCCTTGGTGAGGTCCAAGAGCACGTGCTCGTGGATGAGGGAGACACCTGCCTCCTCCGGAGCGATGGGTCCGAGGACCGTCTGGATGTATCCGCCCTCGGCCATCAGAGCACCGCCACCGGGGTGACCAGCGATCCGGTGCCCTTGGGGAGGTTGAGCGGGCCCACCGTCAGCAAGAAGGTGTCCTGGCCGGTATCGGCGCATGCCGCCCCTAGGGCCTCGAGGTCCATGTTGTGAATGAGCGGCAGCCCGTAGAACACCTCCGCCAATACGTGAACCGGGCTGCGGCAGTAGGCCTCGTGGCGATGCGGGAAGGTGTCGCCCGGCGAGTCGGTGGCCACCAGGCTGACGTCGCGGGAGGCCAGCACGTCGATACAGTCGGTGTCGAGGCCGGCCCAGGTCCCGTGGTGCCAGGTACCGTGCTCGCTGAGTTCGGTGGCCGCCAGGCCGACCCTGATGGTCCCGCCGATCCGGATCACTACCGCATCGCCAGGCTCTATCCGGTCCAGGGCGTACTCGAACTCTTCGGGCATCACCGAGTCACCGGGTTCCAGGGCGTCGACACCGCGGCGGCGGGCGATGTCGATGAACACCGCACGGGTCGCTACGGCCGCCATGGGGGTGATGTCCATCTCGGGGTTTTTCACCCCCTCGGACATGGTCACGACGTCGGGGAAGTAGTAGCCGTTGAAAGTCCAGCCCCGGTAACCCATGTGAGCCAGCGCGTCGATATGGGTGTGGGTCATCCCGTGGATCCGGGTGGAGAGACGGTCGGAGGAGGACTGGGTGAGGTCGCCCTCCTCGTATCCCCCCTCGTCGGCCTTGATGATCTCGTGCACCACGAACGGGTCCGTGTAACGCTGATGGGTCTCCTTCAGATCGAGCGGTCGGGAGAGGGGGAAGGTCTTACCGCTCCGAACCGCAGCGGCGCCCCGGAGGGCCGCTTCGGAATCGAGCAGGTTGAGAGTGCCCAGGTCGTTGGGCCAGCGGTTCCAGTTGCCGGAGTGTCCGGGCCACTGGTCGGAGGGCCATTCCTTCATGACGTCCATTGGGTTTCATCACCTCCTAGGGGGCAGCGGTGAGGGGCTCTCCCTCGAAAGACTCTTTCCGGGCGAAGCTCTCCACGGGGTTGCGGGAGAGCCGGGTGGCTCTCCACTCCGGATAGCCGACGGTCATGACGGCCGCCAAGCCGTAGCCGTGGGGGACCGACATCGTATCCGCCCACTCCGCTTCGGCGGGGATCGCCAGGGCGGTGATTCGGGATCCCACCCCCCGGGCCGACAGGGCGAGTTGCAGATTCTGTACAAACGGATATATGGATCCACCTCCCACGAAGCTCACCCGGTCCAGGTTGCGATCGGTGAGGGCGAATGATCCCAGTTCCGCCCACACGAACAGATGGACCGGCGCCTGGTGCATGTTGGCGTGGTAGTCGGTCCCCTCCTGCAGCTTTCGGGCCTGGTCGGCGGTTATCTCCTCGGGAGAGGGGTACCACTTGGCGGTGTAGGCCCGCCACTCCCGGGAACTGATCTCGCTGACCTGCCTTCGGAGGTCGAGATCCCTAACCACCACCACCCGCCACGGCTGACGGTTGCCGCCGCTCGGAGCGAACCGGGCGTCGTCCAGGGCGGCGTAGATCACCTCGTCGGGAACGTCTCGGGGCAAATAGAACCGCACTCCCGACATGGTGCGCATCACTTCTGACAAATCCATCTTGCTTTTCCCGGATAGGCTGGCCCGGTTTGACACTAAGAGACTATCACTAACCACCACGGCGCCCGGCGTGGGCTGTCCTGCTCAGGAGGCAGTCGCTCCGGCTGGTATCACCATGGGAGCGCCAGTCACCGGGTCGGGCATCACCATGGCTTCTATGCCGAATACCGCGGCCACCATCTCGGCGGTGATCACCTCATCGGGCGTCCCCGCCGAGACCACACGACCGTCCCGCATCGCCACCAGGTGATGCGCGTAGCGGCACGCCAGATTCAGGTCATGGAGGACTATGACGATGGTGCGCTTCCACTCCCGATTCAGCCCGGACACCATGTCCAGCACCTCTATCTGGTGGGCGATGTCCAAGAAGGTGGTGGGTTCATCCAAGAGCAGCAACTCGGTCTGCTGGGCGAGGATCATGGCGATCCACACCCGCTGACGCTGACCGCCCGAGAGTTCATCCACCATCCGGTTGGCGAGGTGGGCGATACCTGTGGCGGCCATGGCCTCCCCGACGGCGGTCTCATCTCGATCCGACCACTGCCGAAAAAGGCTCTGATAGGGTGTGCGACCCCGGGACACCAGATCGACCACCCGGATCCCGCCGGGAGCCACCGGGCTCTGGGGCAAGAGCCCCAAGCAGCGCGCCACCTCCCGTGTGGGGAATTCTTGAATGCTCTCTCCGTCCAACAACACCGTTCCCCTCTGGGGCCGGAGTATCCGGGCCATGGCCCGGAGCAAGGTCGACTTCCCGCATGCGTTCGGCCCGACGATGGCGGTGATCCGTCCATCCGGAACCGTGAGGCTGAGGTCTTCCACCACCACCCGTTGGTCATAGGACAGGTCCACCCCTCTGGCTTCCAGCCTGCTCACCTTCCATCTCCTTTCGATGGCGAGTACCGGTCCGGTCGGCCGTTCACAGGTCACCGACGCGGGTCTGGCGCACCAACAACCACAGTAGGTACGGGGCGCCCAGCATTGCGGTGAACACTCCCACCGGCAATTCGACTGGAGCCAGCAACCGGCGACCGGCCAGATCTGCGGCCACCACCAGGAGGGCCCCCACCAGGGCTGCGGGAACGAGCCCCGCTCCGGAGGTACGGACCAGACGGCGGGCGATAGGTCCTGCCATGAGCGCCACGAACGAGATCGGCCCGGCGCCGGCCACTGCCAGGGCGGCCAGGGCCACCCCTATCGACACCAGGGCGAGCTTCAGCCGATTGACCGAGATTCCCAAGGCCACGGCCACGTCGTCGCCCAGGGAAAGGACATTCAGGCGATCCTCCAGGGCGACAGTCAGGGGCCCCAGCACCGCCAGGGACAGTGCGACGATGGCCACGTTCTCCCAGGTGCGACCGCTCAGGGATCCGGTTAGCCACACCGCCACCCGGGCCAGTTCCGTGACCTCGGAGCGGATGACCAGGTACTCCACCCCCGCCCGGACCAGGAATCCCATCCCGATCCCGATCAGCACCAACCGGTAGATCCTGACCCCCCGCTTCCAGGCCAGCGGTACACGGCCGCCGCGGTCGCCATCCCTCCGATCACCGCTCCCAGGGCCATCCTCAGCGTGGATCCGGGCCAGAGCGCAAGGGTGAAAACGGCCCCGAGCGCCGCTCCTGGAGTGAATCCGATCACATCGGGAGAAGCGAGCGGATTGCGGGCCAGCGATTGGAAGATCGCCCCCGAAATCCCGAGCGATGCGCCCACCAGCACGCCGGTTATCACCCGGGGGAGGCGCAATGTTCCGATGATGAAGTCGGCGTCCTGGCCGCCGTCACCCCGGAGATACCTGGTGACTTCGTCGAGGGGGATGGGGAAGTCACCCACACTGACCGACCAGAGGGAGACGAAGACCGTAGCTGATCCCAAAAGGACGCAAACCGTGACTCCCCTCCCCGAGAGCCACATCCGTCTGCCACGGCGGCGGACCCGCGGCGGGGAACCGGAACCGGCGGAGACCGAGGGCTTCCTGGATACTCTCCTCGTCACAGTTGCGCCATCCGGACCCGCCGGACCACCGCCACGAACACCGCTCCCCCGATGGCGGCCGTTGTTATACCCACCTGCACCTCTGCGGGGCGGGCGATGACCCGGCCGATCGTGTCACACACCAGCAGCAACGTGGGCCCCAGCAGGGCGCAGGCCGGGATAAGCCACCGCTGGTCGGCGCCCGACATCACCCGGGCGGCATGGGGCACCACCAATCCCACGAATCCGATCGGCCCGCAGGCGGCCACTGCCGCCCCACACAGCAAGGTCACCGCCACCACCGACACCAGACGCACCGTCCGGAGTCCGATGCCCAGGGACCGCGCCACCTCCTCCCCCAGCGCTAGGGCGTTCAATGAGCGGGACAGGCCGAGGGCAAGCAGCATCCCCACGGCCAGGAAGGGGAGGATCTGGAAGGCCACTTCGCCGTCCAGGCCCGACAGCGACCCCACCGCCCAGAACCTGAAGCGATCCAGCACCGCCTGGTCCAGCAGCGTGACCGAGGCGGTGAGCGACCCCAACAGGGCCGCCAGCGCCACACCCGCCAGGACCAACCTCACCGGGTTGCCGCCGCCCCTCCCCATCGAGCCCAGGGCCAGGACCAGTCCGGTGGCCACGCCCGCCCCTCCGAACGCAAACCAGACCAGGCCCAACAGGCTTTCCAGTCCCAGGGCCCAGATGGCCAGCACCACTGCAAAGGAGGCCCCGGCGTTCACCCCCAGAAGACCCGGATCGGCGAGGGGATTGCGGGTCACACCCTGCATCAGCGCTCCCGCCACCGCCAGGGCGGCGCCTACTCCCACCCCTACCACCGTGCGCCACAGCCGCAGTTCCCTGACTATCAGATGGTCGGTGGCCGAGGGATCGAAGGACCAGAAGGCGTCCAGCACCGTGGAGACCGGGATGGGTTTTGCCCCGGTGGCCAGCGAAGCCACAACGGCTACCCCGAGTGCGGCGGCCGTGATCGCCAAGCCCATCACCTGCCTGCTCCTTGGCTCCGCCCTGACTTCAACCATCGAGGGGTCCCCACCTGGGACGGCATTCCTCATCGACTTTTCCATCCGGTGGGGAAGACGCCCAGCCCCTGTCCGACGGGCGCCTTCCCACCACATTGCTTCTCAGGACTTCAGCCCCGGCCGCGGGTGCCCGAGCCGGAGCTCTGGTTACCCACAGGGCGTCCGGGCCTGGGCCAGGAATCCACAGTAGGTGTCACGGCTGACCACCCAGGTGCCGTCGACCAGGTCTATCACACCCTGCAGGTCCGTGTAGGCGGGCGAGCCACCGAAGAGCACGTCATAGGTGATGGTGGCGACGTCGCCTTCGATCACGGCCTGGGTGGGTCGAAGGCTGAATCCGCCCATCGTCTCACCCCCGGCCCGGTAGTTCTCGTTGCTTTCCTCCAGGTTCTGGGAGTCCTCGATGTGAGGAGCCTTGAGAGCCCATTCGGCATTGGAGTCGAACACGATCGCCCAGGCGCTCATCGCCGCCGCCTGCTCGGGATATACCTTGGCCATGATGAGGGGAGTCAACTCCTCCAGCAGGTAGTCGATACTCAGAATGGTGGTGAAGCTGAGAGCGCCGTAGATCGGATCGGAAGTGTCCAGCCACAGAATGCGCCCTTCCGCCATGACTTCCAGGGCTGTCCAGAGGGGATCGTCCTCGAAGACCGCTTGCTGGTCTGGAGAAGCTCGCATGATGAGAACATCCACATCCAGCAATTCGATCCGTTCGCCGCTGAGTTCGTACGAGTCGAGGTCCCCCACCACCGCGGCGATCTCGTCGGGGTAAGTCAACCCCAGGTCCTGGAGCAGTCTCATGGGAGGAGTGTTGGCGCCCACCACCCAGTAGGTCCCGTCCCCGGTGGGATTGGCCCAGGCGAAAGTTGCGCCTCCGAAGCCCCCATGGCGATCCCTGGTCGCCTCCACCGCGCTGGTGGTCTCGGCCACCAGCGCCTCGGCCTCTTCGGCCAGGCCCATGGCGGTCCCGATCAGCACGGTCTGGTCCTGCCAGGAAACACCGAAGGCGGGAAACTCGGCGGGTTCGGGGAGGGTGGGTGCTATGGCCGACAACAGCGCGTACTCCTCTTCGGTAATACCGGCGTGGGTGGCGATCATCAAGTCGGGAGAGAGCGAAGCCAAGAGCTCATAGTTGAGGTCGCCATAGGCCATGGTGAGCACTTCCGGAGTCCCCTCGCCCAGTTCATCCAGGCCCCAGGGCCACACCGCGTGGGGATGTCCACCGAACCACTCCCGGATCGCCACTGGAATTACTCCCAAGGCCAGCACCGGATCCTGCTCGCTGAATCCCACGGTGATCACCCGTTCCGGCGGCGACTCGACAACGGTCTCGCCGTATTTTGTGCTCGATGGTCACGGGAAAGAGACCGCCGGAGGCCGGCATGTCGTCCTCCGTGGTGACGGGTTCCTCCGCAACCGTGGTAGTGGTAACAGCTTCGGCAGAGGTGGTGGTCGGCGCGGCGCTGGTAGTGGTTGGGGTTTCGGCCACGGTGGTGGTCGGCGCGGCGCTGGTAGCGGGCGCTGACGTGGTAGCCACCAAAGCTGCGGTGGTTCCAGCCGGCTCGGGATCGCCACCACAGGCGGTTCCAACCAATAGAAGAACCAACCCGACGGCCAACCGGACTCCGAATGCGGATCGCACACCGGCCAACCGGTTGGGTGAGAACCTCGATTCCCTGTTTCTGACAGGCTTCATCAACTCATTCCTTTCCTGTTTCGCTGACAGTCTTCAAATCATTGGCGAGCTGGATGAGCAAGTCCGCAACGCGGGGACCGTTCCCCAGCAGAAGTTGGGCGTCATAGGTCAAGACCCGCCCCTCCCGTCCGGCAGGGGTCCCCGCCAGACCCGGGATCTCCAACAGCCCGTCAAGGCCACCGACCGACTCCAATCCCAGTTCGGTGGTGATTAGGACATCCGGAGCAGCAGACACGATGGCCTCGGCGGAGATCGGGGTGGGATCCACCACGCCGATCTCCCCGGAGACATCCACGCCCCCCGCCGCCTCGATCAGCCAGCGGGTGGGAGAGGACTCTCCGAACACCAACTGGGCGGCGCCGCCGCGCACATAGACCATCAGGACCCTCGGGCAATCTTCACCGCACTCCCCCTCCACCGTTGCTCCGGCTGTGGCGTTCTCAACTTCTGCGGCCAGCGCCTCTCCCCTGCTCGGGATTCCTAGTGCCGCGGCCACCGCCCGTATCTTCACTCCCGGACCCTGCGAGGTGGGTTGATTGGGAATGATGATCAGTGGAAACCCCAGACGCTGCAGCTCGTCCATGGTTTCGGGAGGTCCTGCAAGGGCGGTGGCCAGCAGCACGGTTGGATTGAAAGCGGCGATGGGTTCGGTGGAGAGCGCCCCCTGGTAGCCGATCTGAGGCAGAGAATCCGCCTCGGGCGGGTATGTCGCAGACAGGTCGGTGGCCACCACCCGGTCTCCCAGACCCAGGGCGAAGACCACCTCCGCTATGTCCCCGTCCAGCGGGATGATGCGTTCGATGGACTCGACCGTTATTGACGCCGCGGTCTCGTCCACCACGGTCACGGGTAGGTGGGGTTCTTCGACGGTGCCTTGAGGCTCGGCTTCGGCGACGCCGCTCTCCTCCGCCCCCGTGTCCGGAGCCGCAAGCGCTACGGTGGTATCCGGTGCTGCCTCCGAGTTTCCAGCGGAGACAGACCTAGTCGTGGTAGAAGCCGACTCCTCGTTGTGGCGTTCTGTGTCCGCACCAGTGGATCCTCTTGCTTCCTCCGAAGCAGTCTCCTCGACGGGTCGGCCTGCGTCCTGATCCCCACCCGTCGACCCACATGACGCCACCACCAAACCAAGGGAAAGCAAGACAAGCAAACAAAGCTTCCCCTTCGGCGCTCTCTTGAAGGCTTCTCCACCCTCCCTGCTTTTACCGCGAGCAACCCTGCCGCTAATATGACAAATCACGATATGTCTAATATAATAAACACAACCACTGTTTGTTAAATGAAAGGAGTGGAAGTGTTCAAACAACATCCGCTCAAGCGGGCCGTCAGCATGGTGGCGGTGCTGGTGTTGGGCTTAGGGCTCTTGGCCGGCGCCTGCGGGGAAGGAGATGAGCCATTGCTGATTTATTCGGGCCGGGGCGAGGAACTGGTCGGTCCGTTGATCGACGAGTTCCGCGAGTCGAGCGGCTTGGAAGTCGAGGTCAGGTATGCGGGCAGCACCGAACTGGCCGCAAACCTTCTCGAAGAAGGTTCCGGCACCGAGGCGGACGTGTTCCTCGCCCAGGATCCTGCGTCGCTGGGACTTGCTGCGCCGCTGATGGCAACCCTTCCCTCAGACGTCATCGATGCGGTGCCCTCTCGGTTCCGTGACCGGGGCCATCGCTGGGTGGGGGTCTCGGGACGGATCAGGACCGTCATCTATGACCGGGACCAGGTCCAGGTGAGCGACCTGCCCGCCAGCATCGATGACCTGCTGAACCCTCTTTGGACCGGCATGATCGGCCTGGCCCCCACCAACGGCTCCTTCCTGGCGTTCGTGGCGGCGATGATCCTCGACCGCGGCGAGGCCGCAACGTTGGAGTGGCTGAAGGAACTGGCAGCCTTGGATCCCTTGGACTATCCCAAGAACTCCCCGATCGTGGCGGCGGCCGACGCCGGTGAGGTCGGGCTCGGGCTCGTGAACCACTACTACCTGCTGCGCCTGCAGGCCGAAGGAGGCGGTAGGAGAGCCGCCAATCACTTCCTGTCTGCCGGCGACCCGGGAAGCCTGGTCATGCCATCGGGCGTTGGGGTGCTCTCGGGCTCCGAGCAATCCGAGGATGCTCACAGCTTCATCGAATTCCTGTTATCGGAAGCCGCACAGCGATACTTTGCCGAACAGACCTACGAGTACCCCTTGGCGGCCGGAGTCAGGCCGGCGGCAAGCCTTCCGCCGATCGACTCCATACCGACGCCGCGTATAGACCTCTCCGACCTGCACACGGCGTTGGAGCGGGCTACCGACTTGGTCGCCGAGGCGGGACTCTTGTAGTTTTCCACCGAGATGATGGGGGTAGCGCACCCGGTTCCGCGCCTTAGGGCGCTACCTCCCAACACTTGGTGGTGGGTGCTGGCCGGGGTGGTGATGCTACCTGCCGCCGCCCCTCTCGGGGCACTTGCCTACGGGCTGGTGAGCGGTGTGGTCACCACCGTGCCCATCGCGCGACTACTGGAGCTTGCGGCCAACACCGGGGCGCTGGGCGCCGCCGTCACATCGACCTCCTTATTCATCGGCGGCGCCAGCGCCTGGCTCGTATCCCGCACCAACCTTCCCGGCAAGAAACTGGCAACGGTCCTGATCCTCACCCCCTTCGCCGTCCCTTCCTTCGTGGGGGCCCTGGCTCTCCTAGGGGCCACCGGCGCCGACGGGATACTTTCCGCCGCTTGGGTTTGGATGGGTGGAGACATCATTCACTACCCGTCGGGGTTCTGGGCGGCGTGGCTGGTGCTGACTCTGATCTCGGTGCCTCTGGTGCATCTCGCAGTCGCTCCTGCGGTCCGCTCTCTCAATCCCACGCTGGAAGAGGCTGCTCGCGGACTGGGCGCCGGACGGCTGAAAGTCTTCTGGACGGTTACCCTTCCCCAACTCCGGCCATCGCTGACCGCCGGAGCATTATTGGTGGGCTTGTACACGCTCTCTGATTTCGGGGCGGTCTCCCTACTCCGCTACGACACCTTCACTCGCGCCATCTACCTGGAATATGCGGGCCGGGTCGATCGGCGACCGGCCCTGGGACTGGCGGCGGTGCTGGCCGCGGTGGCGGTGCTGCTGGTGTGGCTGGAGAGGAGCACCCGCACCCGGGGAGTGTGGTTCACCGCCAGGCCGCGCCGCACCTCCCCGCCCGTGCGGTTGGGTCTGGGTGGAAAGATCCTCGGGTGGGGATTCCTCGGAACCCTGGTGACGGTCTCCCTGTTGGTCCCCGTGGCTGTACTGATCGCCTGGGTGATGCGGGGCCTGATCTCGGGGGTCCTAGTCAACCAACCGTGGGCCGAGTTGGGACGGTCGATGTGGGTTGCCCTGCTCACCGCCCTGGTGGCCGCGGTTGTCGTTGCACCGGTTGCTATGGTGACCGCCCGCTTTCGGAACCGTTGGGCAGGCCTCCTGGAGGGTGGGGCGTGGGCACTGTACGGTGTCCCCCACATCGCGGTGGGAATGGCGATGATCGTGTTCACCCTGTGGTTGGCGCGGCCCTTCTACCAGACCCTGATGCTCCTGGTAGGAGTGTACGTGGTGATGTTCCTGCCGCAGATACTGGGACCCAGCCGGGATTCTCTGGGACGGGTGTCTCCCTCCATGGAAGAGGCATCCCGCAGCCTTGGAAAATCACCGTTTCAAACCTTCATGGGCATCACCCTCCCCCTGATGGCCCCGGGCCTCCTGTCGGGGGCGGCATTGGTGTTCCTTACCACTCTCAGAGAACTCCCCGCCACGTTGTTGCTCCGTCCGGCAGGTTTCGAGACCCTGGCCATAAGGGTTTGGAGCGCAACCGGGGAAGGGTTTTACACTCAGGGTGCACTGGCCGGGCTGCTGTTGTTGTTGATAGCGGCTCTTCCCCTGGCCATCGTGACCCGACATGAACTCATCCGCTGACCACCGCCCCCTCGCAGCTCATGCCCTCTGCAAGAGCTTTGACGCCACTGTGGCCCTGGATGACTTCAACCTGGAGGTGGAGAGCGGGTCCCTTCTAACCGTGCTGGGGCCGTCGGGAGTGGGAAAGACCACAGCCTTGCGGATCCTGGCCGGCTTCGAAATGCCGGATTCGGGCACGGTGAGGGTCAACGGTCAAACCGTGAATGGTCCCGGTATCTTCGTTCCGCCCGAACGCCGCCAGGTGGGGATGGTCTTCCAGGACTACGCCTTGTTCCCGCATCTCAACGTCGCTCGGAACGTAGCCTACGGGCTCGACGCCCACCATCGTGACCACCGGGTATCGCGGGTGCTGGAGATGGTGGGACTGGCCGGTTTCGAAAAGCGAATGCCGCACGAACTGTCCGCCGGCCAGCAGCAGCGGGTGGCCCTAGCCAGAGCCTTGGCGCCCGGGCCCCAGGTGATTCTGGCCGACGAGCCCTTCTCCAACCTGGATGCCGCCCTTCGCAAAAGACTCCGGGCCGAGGTGCGCTCCATCCTCCGGGAGGCGCGGACCACCACCATCATGGTGACCCACGATCAGGAAGAAGCCTTGGCGGTGAGCGACCAGTTGGCCCTGATGAACGAGGGTCGGGTGGTACAGACCGGCCCTCCCGACCACGTGTACCGGTACCCGGCCACCTCCTGGGTGGCGGAGTTCCTGGGCGACGCCGACTTCTTCGACGCCCACGCCAAGGGAGGGCGGATCACTACCCCGTTCGGCACTTTTCCCACCACCCGCTCGGGCAAGGTGAAGGTGATGGTGCGCCCCGAGTCGGTCACGGTCTTTCCCCATGCGCAGGGAGTAGCCGTGGTCGTCCACCGGGAGTTCTTTGGACACGACCAATTGCTGTCGGTCAAGCTGCCGGGAAAGATCACCCTTCGGGCCCGTTGCTGGCCCCAACCCCAGCTGGCGCCGGGCGACCGGGTAGCCGTGTCGGTGGACGGCATCCACATCTTCGACGAACCCCGAACCGCCCCTACCCCACCGGAGAGTCCGGCCCCCGGGGCTCCCATCCCCCAGCGAGTGGTAATCCCCCCGCTAGGGTGACTCCTGTGTCAAGACCGAGGAATCTGACATTCAGTTCGGGTTAAGGGTAAGCAGCGTGACAGATCCTTGTTTTTGGACTGATGCTTAGGTCTCGGTCTTTCTTCGGTTCCGACATGGAGCAAACTTTCGCCGGCATTGTCGATGGTTTTGCCAATGCGGTTGCCGAGTCTTCTAGAGACAGTAGGGGCCGTTTACGGGATCGTGGTGCCCCCGGAGCGACTCTTCGCTTATGCCTATGGCATACTGGCTCAGCCAGCATACACGGAGCGATTCTGGGAAGAACTCGAGCACCCTCCACCACGGCTGCCAATCACTAGGGTCGACGGTCTCTTCCAGCGTGTCGCCGATCACGGTGCGCGGTTACTGAATTTACACACCTACGGTGAGCGATTTGCCGGTCCTGAGGACGACGGCTCGGCACCACAGGGAGAGGCACGCTGTGTTAAGGCCGTACCGCTCGACAAGTACCCGTTCGACTTCTCTTACGAACCGGGCAGTCACACCCTGCGAGTCGGCGATGGGGAGTTCTCACCGGTAAAACCCTGCGTCTGGAGCTTCTCCGTTTCTGGCTTACAGATCGTGAAGTCCTGGCTTGATTACCGCAAGCTAAAGCGGTCAGGACGAAAGTCGTCGCCCCTTGATGAAATCAGACCGGAGCGTTGGGATTTCACCGAAGAGCTACTTGAGTTGCTTGGGTTATCGAGGAGACGGTAAAGTTGCAGTCCGACGGCGCCGCATTGCTCCCTGAAGTGTGCTCTTCGGCTCTGTTCTCCACTAGCGAGTTACCCTATCCATCGAACGAGGAACGCCAACCCCCTCACAACGTACCGACAGGTAGCCAGTCCTCGTTCCTTTCCTCCACACAGGATTGATCAGGAAACAGTTAACGTAGAGAAGCGGGACTGCGGATAGGGTTCATCCGCTCTTTGGGTGACCCCAGCCGTAGTAGGTCAGCTTCCCAGATTCCGATGCAGTGTCTCTGCGACCGGGAAGAATCGATATTGCTTGCCCCCGTCGTGTAGCTCCAAGAACCCCCGTTTCTCGAGATCCAGTAGATCGGTCCGCGCCGTCTGGTAGGCGACTCGATGACTGGCCCGGTGGGCCTGGATGGTGTAGACCGCATCAAGATTCCTGATGGCGTGACTCAGAAGCGCCAACTGGCGACTATTGAGGTCGGGTTCCCTACGCAAGGCCCTTTCTATTAGGCGCACTTCCGCCACCTTTTCTTCCAGGGTCTCGAAGAGGTCCTCTATCGCCCGGCACAGCACGTCTAGCTGGTGTAGGAGGAAATAGGTGAAGTCCCCGTCGTCAGTCTCGCTGTAGAGAAAGGCCCTCTGGTATTGGACGGGAGCCTGGTAGAGCAAGCGAGATATCGATAGGAACTCCGCCAGCCAATATCCGTGTTGCCATAGAGAACGATAGAACAGGGCTCGCGCCGTTCTCCCATTGCCGTCCACAAAGGGATGGATATAAGCCAGTTGAAAGTGAAGGGCGATTGCCCTCACCACCGGATGCACGAATCCCCTGTCCTCAACCGCGTTGGCGAAGTCCACCAACTCCTGCATCCGGGCGGGCAATTCGTCAGCAGGAGGAGGACGGTGATAGATGTCGTTGGGATCGGGACCACTTACATAGACCCTCTTCTCACCGCTTTGCTGGAGCCGACCGACATCCTCCGGCCGATCCAAGGTCCCATCGGCCAGCATTCGATGGATGTCAAGCACCATATCCACCGTTAGTGGCGTCTCTGCGTGTCTGCGGAGATTCTGCATGGTGCGATAGTTGTTGACAACCATGCGTTCGTCAATGGTTCGAGGAGATCTCTCTGAACGGAGCAGTTCCTTTGCATCGCGGCGGGTTGTGGCGGCTCCCTCGAGCAAGCTGGAGTTGATGGCCTCCTCGATCAGTCCGGCCACGATGTATCGATCCCGGGTTGCCGAACTGGTCACGACCTCCGGCATCTGGATACGACCTGCCGCCTGCTGGTCGATCCGATGCAGCATCGAAAGCGCTTCATCAGTCAGGACGTAGCTGAATAGCTGCCCCCCGGTATCGGCGAACGGCAACATCCTGCGTGCCTGCGAACGAGCCATCTTGACGCCGAACCACCACTCCTCTGACGAAAAGCCGCCAGGAGGTGTACGGCGACGAAGCTCCTCCCAGTGGTAGTAGCGGCCATTTACAGAAGGCCGAGAGTGGTCACTGAACAGGATTGCCGCAGCTTGATCTCCACTGAGTGTTTGGAGAATCTCCTCGACGGCCGGACCTTTGGCTGGAATCCTCATGACAGAGCAGTATACCTACTAAAATAGTAGATACTAGTAGATATTGTAGAAGTGGCGTCGATCTGATCTCCCCTGGCCCGGCCTGGCCCTTTGTCATCCGATCCCCATCTCCAAGGGCATCTACTAATTCTGTATTACATGTATGTATGTTAGTAATAGGATTGACACATTCTCAGAGGGGGAGATCCCTTGGACCTGGGCCCGCCCCAAGGCTCTTACTCGGTGGCGTTGATCCGGTTGATGGGGCCCGGCCAGTCGAGAATGAGCCGATCGGCGGTCATCAGCCGATGTCCTTCCAGGGCGGTGGCCACGATCAGGCGGTCCGCCGGGTCGCCGTGCAACTCGGGAAGAAGTCCGGCGCGAGCCGCTATCGCGCCATCCACGGGGACCTCGATCAGTCCCTCGTCGAGGAGGTCGCGCCGCCAGGCTCCCAGGTCGATCCGCAAGTCCAGACCACCCTTCCGGAGCCGCATGCTGACTTCCCAGAAGGAGATCCCCGACACCGCCGCGCTTCCTTCCTCCACCGCACCGTCCAACAGACGGCGTGACTTCGGGCCCAGCCGGCGGTCTCCCCTCTCCTGCCACACCAGGACATGGGTGTCGAGGAGTATCAAAACAGGTCCTCTCCGTGACTGGGAGAATCTTCGAACCACGCAGCAGGCATGGGAGAGACGATGTCCCCGTTGATGCAAATGTTCTCCCGGTTGCGGCCGAAAGTCATCCTCGGCTTGTCCTGGTAAGGAACCAGACGCGATACAGGGCGGCCGTGCTTGGTGATGACCAGCCCCTCACCGCTTGCCGCCACCTCGTCCATGAGCTTCAGGCACTTGGCCTTGAACTCCGAAGCCTTGATCTTCCGCGGTCTGACGATCTTCTCCCCAGCAGGCATGACTCTCTCCTATCGTTTATGACCACTATCGTGCTTTGATATGACTATAGTCACTATCTACAGCAATAGTGACCATATTTTCCCCGGGCCCATCACCAAACTGAAGGAGTCCGGTCCATGATTCGCTAAGGGACCACTTTGAAGCGACCGCCGTTGAGGGGGCGCAGCACGTTGAAGTGCCTTTTGTCCAGAGTGAGTATGGTGCGGGTGCGGTAACGCTCGGCGAGCACCACCAGGGAGGCGTCGGTTATGCCGACGCCCAAGTCGAGATAGCGTTCCACCACCTCGGTGGCGGCCACAAGGTCATCGGCATCCATGGTGGCGAGGTGATAGGCCCCACCCGTCAATTCCCGTAGTATCTCCAACTCCCACTGCACGCCCAGTCGAGTCGCCACCAGGTAATCGATCTCGGCGACCACGAACGGAGACACCACCATGACCGGGTCCTTGGCCTCAATCCAAGTAGCGATTGCTTCATGATCGGGATCCGATTCGTTGAAATAGGGGATCAGGCCGCTGGTGTCAGCGATGATCACCTCTCGCCGAATCCCTTCATGTACTCATCGATGTTTCTTCCCCATAGTTCGTCGCTCGAAAGAATTCCGGGCCGGGGCTTGGGACGGGCCACCGCCTCCTCGAGGGCCTGACGAATCACCTCGGCTTCAGAGCAAGAGCGTAGAAGTGCTACGCGCGCCACGTCGCGCTTCAATGACTCCGGGAGGTAGATCGTGGTCTTGATCATGCCATACATAGTACCACCCGTCGCAGGGCCGAACCGGTCGCTATTGGGGCTGGAAGTCGTCTTGGTCTTACCCATCCGCCAATTCTGCAATGAAACGGGTACGTCTCGGCGCCTGCCGGGCCGGAGATCTTCGCACCTTTCGGTTCTTTTGCCCAGTCCGGCCTGATGAGCCCGTAGCCAGATCCTCCGGTCGGCAACTAGCCTGAGGCGGATGGACGCCGCCGAATTCCGCAAGCACGGCTACCAGATGATTGACTGGCTGGCCGACTACTGGGAGGGGATCGAGAGCTGGCCCATCCTCCCCGATGTCGAACCCGGAGACATCCGGTCGCGGATGCCGGCTCGGGCCCCAGAGCAACCCGAGCCGTTTGCTGACATCATGGCGGACCTCGACAGGATCGTGATGCCGGGTATCACCCACTGGCAGTCGCCCGGGTGGTTCGCCTTCTTCCCGGCCAACTCGTCGCCTCCGGCGGTCCTGGGCGAGTTGGCCGCCGCCGGACTGGGCGTGCAGGGGATGCTCTGGGCCACGAGTCCGGCCTGCACCGAGGTCGAGTCACAGGTTATGGACTGGCTGGTGGACCTGATGGGCCTGCCCCAGGACTGGAAGACCACCGGCCCCGGAGGCGGAGTGATCCAGGGGACGGCCTCGGAGGCCACTCACCTGGCGGTGGTCATCGCTCGCCATGCCAAGTCCCGTCAAGTCGCAGCCGACGAGATGGTTGCCTACACCTCCGTCCAAGCGCACTCCTCGGTGGAGAAGGGAGCACGGGTGGCGGGAATCGGACACCTCCGGCTGGTGGAGACCGACGAGACACAGGCCATGTCCCCCGCGGCTCTCTCGTACGCCGTGGCCGCCGACCGGGCGGGCGGGCTGACCCCGGCGTTCGTGGCAAGCACCGTGGGCACCACGGGAACCACCGCGGTCGACCCCGTGCGCGCCATCGGCGAGATCGCCCAGACAGAAGGCATGTGGCACCACGTGGACGCCGCATTTTCGGGAACCGCCATGATCTGTCCCGAGTTCCGGCATCACCAGGACGGCCTGGAGCTGGTGGACAGCTACGTCTTCAACCCCCACAAGTGGATGTTCACCAACTTCGACTGCTCGGCCACCTACTTCGCGGACCGCCGTCCGATGATCGACGCCCTGAGCATCACTCCCCCCTATCTTCGCAACCAGGCCACCGAGTCCGGGGAGGTGATCGACTACCGCGACTGGCAGGTGCCGCTGGGGAGGCGCTTTCGCGCCCTGAAGCTATGGTTCGTGCTCCGCTCATACGGCGCCGAGGGGATCAGGGCGAAGGTCCGTGAGGATGTTCGCCTGGCGCATTGGCTGACCGAACAGGTCGAGGCTCATCCGAGTCTCGAGATGGTGGCGCTGACCACCTTCTCCCTGGTCTCGTTCCGCCACTCCGAGAGCGACGACGAGACGTCCCGGCTGGCGGAGGGGATCAACTCCTCCGGCTGGGCCTACGTCACCGTCTCGGTGTTGGAGGACCGGCCCTTCATCAGGGTCTCGATCGGACAGACCAACACCACCGCCCGCCACGTCCATCGGCTCTGGGAACTGATCGACCGGCTATCGCAGGAGCATGCATGACCAACGCGACCGACACCAGCTTCAAGGTGGTGATGATCAACCCCAACAGCACCGACTACATCACCCGACAACTCTCCCAGGCCGCTTCGGAGACGCTCGGATCCGGACTGGAAGTGGAAGTGATCACCAGTCACGGGGGACCCCCGGCGATCTCCTCCGACCAGGACGTGGTGGACGCGGTCGACCCGATGCTCCGAACACTGAGACAGCACCCGGCGGACGCCTACGTGGTGGGCTGCTTCTCCGATCCCGGGCTGGCCCAGGCTCGACAGGAGTTCGACGCGCCGGTGTTCGGGATCGCAGAGTCCTCGATCCGGGTTGCCCAGAGCATTTCTCCATCAATCGGGATAGTCGCCGGGATGGAAGGGGCCATCTCCCGCCACACCGTCTATTGGGGGAAGCTGGGAGCCCTGGACGACATAGTTGGAGAGATCGCCTGCGGTCGGGGGGTGCTGGACCTGGAGAGCGAGGACGCCTACCAGGACGTGCTGGCCGCCGGCGCCCGGTTGCAGGAAGGCGGCGCAGAGGTGCTGGTGCTGGGTTGCGCGGGAATGACCAAGATGGCGGACCGGCTCTCGGCAGACCTCGGACTCCCCGTGGTCGAACCCTGCCGCGCTGCCCTCCAGAGAGCCGCCGATGCCCTGTCGAGCGACTGAACCCCTAAAAGCACATGAACCCGATCTCTCACCCTCACCCCACCCGCATCAAGGCGGTCACCGTGGACGCCACCGACCCCAACCGCCTGGCCGAGTTCTGGGCATTCGCGCTCGGGTATGTTCTACAGCCCCCGCCCAAGGGTTTCGAGACCTGGGAGACCTTCGCCGACGCCTTGAACCTGTCGACCGAGGAACGGGAACGATACTCAGCGGTCGTCGATCCTCACGGGATCGGCCCTCGGATCCTGTTCCAGATAGTGCCGGAAGGGAAGATCGTGAAGAACCGGTGGCACCTGGACATAGACGTGGTGGACCCATCCCTGCCCGCAGAGGAGCAGGACCGCGACCGGGAAGCAAAGATCGCGGCCCTGGTGGAGAGAGGCGCCACCGAGATAGAGCGCTTCGACGAGCCGGTGGGGAGGTGGGTGTTGATGACCGATCCCGAGGACAACGAATTCTGCGTCCTGGGCGCCTGAACAAACGAGACAAACCACCCCGGGCGCCTGACTCGGCTCGGATCCCGGTTGACCCGGCGGCAGACTCCCTAACCGCTATCGTGCCCGAAATGACGCTGGCTTCCGCCCAGACCGAGCGCAACCGGACCGCAGCAATTTACACGCTGGTCTCCGTGGTGGGCATCTCGGTGCTGCCGCTTGTCATGGTGATGGTGGGAGCGCCCGACAGCCCGCTGCTGTTCGGCGCTTTTCTATCGGTCGGCACATCCGCGGGGTCGCTGGCTTTCCTGGCGGGCAGGTACCGCGCGCAACTGCGGGACCGGGACGTCCGAGCCCTCATCAGGAAGAACCTGGCGAGTCGGCCGATTCTCTTCGTCCTGGTGGGCACGTTCGAGTTCACCTTCTTCGCCTGGAGCACCAGGTTCGTGGACCCTTCCGTGGCCACGATCCTTTGGGGAAGCTGGCCGATCATATTCGTCTTCCTTCTCCGCCGGATCTTCAGCGGCAAAAGGGCGCGGCCCAGCCGCTACAAGAAGATCACCCCGTCGCTAGTCCTGCTCATGGTCCTCAGCCTGGTCGGCCTGGCATTTGTCGTCCTGGCACAGGCAAGCAAGCAAACCGGGTTCGACTGGACATCGGACTCCTCCTGGGTCGGGTTCGTCTTTGCCGTGATCAGCGGGGTGCTGATCACGCTCAACATCTTCTCCTTCTCCTGGGCAGCGGACCTGGCCGCCAAGGCCGGAACGCTGAACATGGCCGGGGGGTCGCGGAGCATGGAGTTGTTCTTCATGACGGTGGTGGTGTGTGTCTCCAATGCTTTCACCGCGCCGATCAAGGCGGGGTTCAGCCTGGCCGCGTCCGAGCCGATCCGGGTGGACGTGATACTGGGAGCCCTGATCATGGGGGGCACGCTGAGGGTGGGGAGTTCGCTGCTGTGGCGTCACGCCAACCAGATCACCCATGCTCTCGGGATCAACGCCATCGGATACGGGGAGCCACTGTTCGGCGTTCTGTGGCTGGCCCTGTTTTGGGAGGTCGACATCTCCAGGGTCGACTACCTGGTGCTCGGGACCTGCGCCATCATCGCCTCCAACATCCTCATCAACTCGGAAGTCGAGATCAGCCGGGGATTCAAGTCGGCGATACTGGCGATGTGGGCGACCGGCGCCATCGTCTATCTGAGAGACGATGGCCCGCTGTGGGGAAGTGGGAGGTTCTTCGGTGTCCTGGCTCTGCTGGGCGGCGCTTTCGCCCTGCTCCAGGCTCTCCGTTCCACAACCGCCTCTCCTCCCACTGCGGGAAGACACGCCATGGCTCGGCCATCATCTTCGGAGACGAAACCGAATGGCGCCAGGACCCCACTGATCGCAGACAGCCTCAACCTTGCCCGGACGTTCACCATGGGCCTGTACGGTTCGGTGGCGATCGGATTGACGATCATCGTCCGACCCGCGGTGACCGGATGGATGGGACTAGCGGTCGAGATGTTCGCCGTTTCCTTTTGCACCGCCATCGCCGCCTCCGCCTTTCACGTCTCCCGATGGCCTGGGGTGGTTGGCAGACCTCCCGAACAGGCCGTGGGGAGTGAACCTCCGGCAGAGGCGTACGCCGGTTGGGAGCAGCGAGAACGCCGGATTTCGGACTGGACCAACGCCGCGGTGGCGACCGGGACCTATCTCGCCTTCCTGTATCTACTGTGGGACAAATGGCTCAATTGAGCCCTTGAGAGCCTGCCCCGAATCGATGCTCCATCCTCGATCGTTCTCTTATCATTGCCGGAAGTCAACAAGGGGGAATAAAGGGGATGACCGTGGAATATGAGGATCGTCTGGATGAACAGAGCAAAGCTGCCTTGGAGACGATGCCCGAAGAGGCGCTGGACCTCTCCGACATCCCGCGGCTTCGCAACATCCTTGACGTCCTGGTAGACGCCAAGTTCGCCGACGCACCGGAGGTGCCGGGGGTGGATGTGAAGAACCACTGGGCACCGGGCGCACCGGGAGACCCCGACGTGATGGTGCGGGTCTACACGCCGTCAGATCTCGACGCGCCGGTACCCGGCTTCTACTGGATCCACGGAGGGGGAATGGTGATCGGATACGCCTCCATGGAAGACCCGGCCTCCAAGGCCACGGCTGTCGAGATGGCCTGCGTGGTAGCGTCGGTGGAATACCGGCTGGCGCCTGAACATCCCCATCCGGCGCCGATCGAGGACTGCTACGCCGGGCTGAAGTGGTTCACCGAAAACGCCGAGAGCCTGGGAGTTGATCGAGAGAGGATCGCCATCGGCGGCGGCTCTGCGGGTGGCGGACTGGCGGCCGCCCTAGCTCTCCTGGCGAGAGACCGGGGAGAGATCGACATCATCTCCCAGCAACTCATCTACCCCATGCTGGACCACCGGAGCATCACTCCCGCCAGCCATTACGTCCAGCATCCCAAGGTGTGGAACCGCAAATGCAACATCGCCGGTTGGACCGCTCTGCTGGGAGAATCGAAGGACACCGACGACGTTTCCCCCTACGCCTCCCCGGCCCTCGCCGAGGACCTGTCGGGCCTGCCTCCCGCTTTCATCATCGTGGGGGAATTGGACCTGTTCGTGGACGAGGACGTCGATTACGCCATGCGCCTCATCCAGGCGGGGGTATCAACCGAGCTGCATGTCTTTCCCGGGGCTTTCCACGGCAGCGAACTGATGATGCCGACGGCCGAAACCAGCCGTCGCTGGAAGGCGGTGCAGGCAGATGGGTTACGTCGAGCTCTTTACGGATAGCCTTTCGGGAGATTCAAGCAGGTCCCCGGTGCGCTGCGATTGATGCGAACTCCCTGCTCCGGGGAAGAGTGGCTGAAGGCCCTCCCCTCATGAATCCCCCCGGCGGTCCGGGAATGTGACCATGGACTGGGACCCACCGCCTTGACGACCGGAGCAGAGCGGTATTGAACATGATCTCACCAGCATGGGTAGTCAAACAGTCCTGGGGGTCACCCCCGGCAGGCTCGGCTACCCTCCGGCTTGGATGAGGACACGCCCGCCATCCTCCACCTCGATGAAAAGGCGGTGCCGGTCCAGCAACTGCATGCCAACCAGAGGAACCCCGTCGGACATGTAGGCATGGACATGGCGGGGATGGCCGTCCCACAGAACAGTTGTCGGATAGACGCCGAGCATCGCCGCACTGCCGTCGGCCAGAATCGTTGAGACCCTCGCCGAACGGAGTAGCCCCAGGCCAACCACCGATTCCGACGGCAGGGTCAGGAACCCGTTGAAGCCGGTATCGACGACAGCCTCGATCTCCACGCTCTGCCCTGAGGGGCCTCGGACAGTTAGGGATATGACCGGTTCGTAGGCGGCGTTCACAACGCCCCGTATCACTCCGCCCTCAGTAGAGACCCGCCCGCAAAGCTGTACACAGCCCGGAAACCGACCCGCTCACACAAGACGTTGACAGCGTCCGGGCTCTGCTCCCGCAAACGGTCTACCGCCACGACCGAATCGCGGCCCATTGCCCAATTGCCGGTGTCCAGATCGATGGCGACCACTTCTCCGAAGTGGTCCGCCTCCACCTGCGGACGGATGTCCCGTTGGTAGATCTCCTTGCCCAGGCGGGCAGTCTCCTCCATCGACATGGTTGGAAGCCCCTGGTCCGCCTCCTCTTGTTCCGGCGATGCCATCTCCACATCCCCCATCGTCAATCCCTCCTTCTAAAGGCGTCTTCGACATGGCTCATAATACCTGGCTCCCGGACTTTGAGACTGTCGGAGGGCGCCGCACAGCCTTGAAGCGGTGTTAGTTCCCCTCTCCGGTCAGGGGACCAGCGCGGCGGCTGCGTCGCCGAAGAAGGTGGCTAGCCCCGGGAAGACTCCCACCACCAGCACCACCACCAGCGCCAGGCCCATGGCGAGGGAAAGAGGCCCGGTGGGGCCGGTCTCGGTGTCCTCGGGGATTTCGTCGGGCGCCGGATCGAACCAGGCGCTCTTCACCACCCGGGCGTAGTAGTAGAAGGCCACCACCGCGTTGACCGCCGCGATCACCGCCAGCCACACGCCCGCCGGTCCGGTGGAGATGAGCACCGCCCGGAACATCACGAACTTGGCGAACCACCCGGCCAGGGGAGGCAATCCGGCCAGGGAGAGGAAGAACACCGCCAGCATCACCCCCTGGCGGGGCGAGTAGGAGCCCAGACCCCTCCAGTCGGCGATCTCGTAGCTCCCGATGCGCCGACCGCCGGCGATCACCACCGCGAAGGCGCCCAGGTTCATCACCGCGTATATGACCAGGTAGATGACGGTGGCGCCCAGGCCCTCGGACAGGCCGTCGGGGGCGATGGCGCCTCCGGCGAAGGGAACCAGCATGAACCCGGCCTGGGCCACCGATGAGTAGGCCAGCAGCCGGATCAGATGGGACTGGCGCAGAGCAGACAGGTTGGCCACTGTCATGGAGACCGCCGCCATCATCCACAGCGCCGGGCCCCAGAAGTCGGTCACCGCCGGGAGCGCCAGGTAGATCACCGCCAGCATGGCCACGAACCCGGCCAGTTTGGAGGAGACCGAGAGGTAGGCGGTCACCGGCGGAGGGGACCCCTGGTAGGTATCTGGCGCCCAGAAGTGGAAGGGGACCGCCGAGACCTTGAAGCCGAAGCCCACCAGGATCAGGAGCACCGCCAGGCCCAGCACCGGTTCGGAGGCGATGCCGGCCGAGGAGATCGCCTCTCGGATGCCCTCGAAGGAGAGTTCCCCGGTGAGACCGAACAGCAGCGACATCCCGTAGAGCATCAGGCCGGTGGAGAGCACCCCGATGATGAAGAACTTGAGGGAGGCCTCGTTGGAGCGAAGGTCGCCCTTGCGCCACCCGGCCAGGAGGAACAGCGGGCCGGTGGTCAACTCCAGGGCGACGAACAGCACCACCAGGTCCCGCGCCGAGGTGAGGACCATCGACCCGAGCAGGGAGGAGAGAAGGAGGAGGTAGTACTCGCCCTGGTAGTAGCGGTCGGACTCGATGTAGGAGACCGAGATCAGGAGCACCAGGTAGCCCGCAACCAGGAACACCCCCTTGAGCACCAGCGCGAAGTCGTCGACGACGTAGGAGCCGTCGAACATCGAGTAGGAGTCGCCGGAGACCGCCATAAGGATCACCGGCACCATGGCGAGGGTGGTGCCCACCACGGCCAGCGCCGCCACGTAATATTTCCGCTCCCGGGGCAGGAACAGATCGACTGCCAGCACCACGAGGAGTGCTGTGGCCACCACCACCTCGGGCGCGATGGCCAGCCAGTCGATCCGCGGCACTGCCTAGCCTCCGACGGCCCGGAACGCCGTCTCCACCAGGCCCACCACCGCGTCGGTGGTCGCCCCCAGCACCAGCTTGGGATAGACCCCCACCGCCACGATCAGCACTATCAGCGGCGCCCAGGCGGCCATCTCGTAGCGATCCACGTCGTGGAATTCCTTCCCCGCCCACTCTGACGACGGCTCGCCCAGGTTGACCTTCTGCAGCATCCAGAGCATGTAGCCGGCGGTGAGCACCGTGCCGATGGCGCCAATCACCATGGCGGTGCGGAAGAAGGAGGTGGAGAGGCCCGGCAGAGGCTGGTAGGAGCCCAGAAGCGCCATGAACTCGCCCCAGAATCCGGCCAGGCCGGGCAGGCCCAGGCTGGCCATGGCGGTGAACCCGAGGATCCCGCCCATGACGGGCATTAGCTTGAGGTTGCCGCCGAGGCGCGACATCTCCCGGGTGTGGTAGCGATGGTGGATCGAGCCGGCCAAAAAGAACAGGAGTCCGGTGATGAGGCCGTGGGCCACCATCCCGATGATGGCCGCGTTGATCCCCACCTCGGTGAGGGTGGCGATACCCAGCATCACGAATCCCATGTGCCCCACCGACGAGAAAGCTATCAACCGTTTGACGTCGGTCTGGGCCAGGCACGCCAGAGACCCGTAGATGATCCCGATCACCGCCAGCACCGCGATGGCCGGCGCCCAGTCCCGGGCGGTCTCGGGGAGGATGGGGATGGCGATCCGGATGAAGGCGTAGGAGCCGAGCTTCAGAAGGATTGCGGCCAGGAGCACCGATCCGACGGTGGGCGCCGCGGTGTGGGCGTCGGGGAGCCAGGTGTGGAAGGGCCACATCGGCACTTTCACCGCGAAGCCGAGGAACATCGCCCCGAACACCAGCCAGGCGAAGGTGCCCTGAAAGAGGTGCCCGCGTGCGATCAGTTCGGGAATGTCAAAGGTGGACTGCTGGTCTCCCGACCCCGACTTGAAGTAGAGAGCCAGGAAGCCCAGCAGCATGAAGGCCGAACCGAACAGGGTGAAGATGAAGAACTTGATCGCCGCGTAGAGGCGGGTCTCCACCTCTTTTCGGAACCCGGGGATCTTCCGCATGGTGCGGTCTCCCCAGATGCCGATCATGAAGTACATGGGGAGTAGCACCAACTCGAAGAAGATGAAGAACAGCACCAGGTCCAGGGCCACGAAGGTCCCGTTCATCCCGGTGGCGAGGATCATCATCAGGACCAGGAAGGCCCGGGGGTTGCGGGGCTCGTCCCAATGCTGCCAGGAGTAGATCACGCACAGCACCACCACCAGGGCCGACAGCACCAGGAGCGGCAGGCTGATCCCGTCCACTCCGATGTGGTAGTTGGCGCCGATCGCGCTGATCCAGGGAAGGTCGACCTCGAACTGGAATCCACCGGCCGCCCCGAAGTCGAAACGGGCGGCGACCACCACCGCCAGGACCAGGGTCGCCACGCTCACCAGGAGCGTCCACTGCTTAACCGCTTCTTCCCGCTCCTTGGGGATGGCCAGGGCCACCAGCGCTCCCACCAGTGGGAGAAAGACAATCAGGCTCAGAGCCCAGCTTTCCAACAAATCCATTTATCAGTCTCCCATTCGGTATCTCATAGGACGAAAAGGACCACGACCACCAGCAGCAGCAGACCCGCCACCAGCAGGCCAGCATACTGCTGAACCCGGCCGCTCTGAATCCGGCGAATCAGGCCCCCCATTCCCGAGGTGCCCCACGACAGTCCATGCACCGCCCCGTCGATGCCGAGTTGGTCGACCCCGCCGTACACCAGACCGGCCAGCTTCTGACACAGCGCCCCCACTCCGTTCACCACCCCGTCGATCACGTAGTCGTTCACCCAGTTCACCGCCCGGGCGGCCGGCTCGCGGATCACCCACACCAGCCCCAGGGCGGCATGATCGAGGTAGTACTTCTGGCGCAGGAGCGGGTAGAGCGCCGGTATCTCCACCCGGTCCCGGTCGGGACGGTCGGCGGCGGACGGCCCGAATGCGACCCACCCCATCCACAGACCAGCCACGGCCGCGGCCAGGCCCGCCGCGGCCAGCCCCAGATCGATGGCCTCGGCGTGGTGGTCGCCCATCGGCACGCTCCGCACCGAGAGCCAGGAGGTGAAGCTTCCGATCCACGGCAGCTTCAGGCCGGGGATGTTCACCACCCCGGCCAGGACGGCGGGGACCGCCAGCGCCCAGAGGGGACGGGTCATGATGGGGGGCGACTCGTGAGGCTCGCCATGCCCCCGGTACTCACCGAAGAAGGTGAGAGCCACCGCCCTCGCCATGTAGAAGGCGGTCACGAAGGCGCCCGCCACCGCGATCCACATCACCAGCGTGTATCCCTCATAGCCGAGGGTGGCCAGGATCTCGTCCTTCGACCAGAACCCCGACAGGGGGAAGACCCCGGCCAGCGCCAGGGCGCCGATCACGAAGGTCCGGTAGGTGTCGGGCATGTGGCGGCGCAGGCCGCCCATGTCGGACATGTTGTTGGAGTGCACGGCGTGGATCACCGAGCCCGCTCCCAGGAACAGGAGCGCCTTGAAGAATGCGTGGGTGAAGAGGTGGAACAGCCCGGCGGTGTACCCACCGGCCGCCACCGCGGTCATCATGTAGCCCAGTTGGCTGACCGTGGAATAGGCCAGAACCCGCTTGATGTCGTCGGACACCAGGGCCAGAAGCCCCATCCCGAACAGCGTGATGGTCCCCGCCGCGATCATCCACGGCCGGGCGGCGGTGGCCAGCTCCTGGTACAGGGGGAAGGTGCGGGCCATCAGGTAGATGCCGGCGGTCACCATGGTGGCGGCGTGCATCAGGGCCGAGACCGGTGTGGGGCCGGCCATGGCGTCGGGGAGCCAGATGTGGAGGGGGAACTGGGCGCTCTTTCCCATCGCACCGAAAAAGAGCAGGAGACCGGCGGTAACCGCCACCGGTCCCAGAGCGGCGCTGTGCTCCGCGGCGGCCGCGGCCAGGTCCCAGAAGTGGAAGGATCCGAGCACGATCCCGATGATGATCACCCCGATCACCAGGCCCACGTCGGCCACCTTGTTGGTGTAGAAGGCCTTCATAGCCGCCGACGAGTTCTCCTTCAACTCCCAGTTGTGGCCGATCAGGAGGTACGATGCCAGGCCCACGCCCTCCCATCCGATGATGAGCTGCACCAGGTTGGGGCTCCCCACCAGCACCAGCATCGACCCGGCGAACAGCGACAGGGCGGCGAAGAAGAAGGTGACCCGGACCTCCTCTTTCATGTATCCGTGGGCGTAGACGAACACCGCCAGGCCCACCGCCGCCACCACCCAGTACATCATGATGGAGAGGCCGTCCACGATCCATCCCAACTCGAAGACCAGCCCGCCGCCCACCGATGCGATCTCGAGGCTCCGTTCGTACAGGACCCCCTTCTCGCCCATGTTCAGCACCAGCAGGACCGACGACCAGACGAAGTTGAAGGCCATTACACCGATCGCCACCTCCGCCCCCTGGTATCTCATCCGCTTCCCGAACATGACGATCACCACGAAGGCCAGCATGGGCCCGATCAGCATCAGGCCGGCCCACTCCGAGAAGATCCCGCCGGTGGTCGCCGCCACGGCGGCGCCTTCGGCGGCCAGATAGAGGTCTGTGCTCACACCCATGGTCACCAGCGCATCAGGTTCAACTCGTCCACGTTGGCCGAGCGCCGGTTACGGAATATCAGGAGGATGATGGCCAGGCCGATCCCCACCTCGGCGGCGGCGATGGTGATGATGAACACCGCCAGTATCTGCCCCAGCGCCTCGGCCGTCTGCCAGAAGGCCTCCAGGGCCACCAGGTTGATGTTCACCGCGGCCAGCATCAGTTCCACGGACAGCAGCACCATCACCGCGTTGCGGCGCACCAAGAGTCCGTATATCCCCATGCAGAACAGCAGCGCCGCCAGGATCAGGAACTGGTTGAGAATCACGGGGACTCCCGCTCCTTCTCCTCGGCGGGACTGAGATCTCGGCGGGCGATGGTTATCCCTCCCACCAGGGCGGCCAGCAGCACGAAACCCACCACCTCGAAGGGGAAGACGAACCGGCCCAGAAGCCCCTCTGCGAGCACCGAGGTGGGCGTGCCGGCGGTGATCCTGTCCAGGGTGGTGTCCCCCCACTGGGAGAGGAGGCCCCACAACAGCAGGGCGAACAGCGCCGCGGAGACCAGCACGGCAGGCAAGCGGCGCTGGTGATCGACCTCCGCCTCGTCGCGACCGGTGGGGGCGCGGGTGATCATGATCCCGAACAGGAACAGCACGATCACAGCCCCTATGTAGACCAGGACCAGCACCCAGGCCAGGAACTCGGCGGCCAGCAGCAAAAAGATGGCGGCGGTTCCGGCCAGGGCGGCCACCAGGAACAGGGCGGCGTGAACCACGTTCGGGGAGGTGACCACCCTGAAGCCCGAGACCGTCGTGGCCAACGCCACCGCCAGGAAAACCCAGTTGAGCGGCTCGGCTACCCAGTCCTCGAACCCCATCTACCGCTCCAGGGCCGGGGCAGGGGGCACCGTGTCCAGCCAGTCGAAGAGGCGGTCCTGGTCATGGAGCATCGCCCCCATCTCGGTCTCGGAGTACTCGTAGTCGGGGCTCCAGAACAGGGCGTCGAAGGGACAGACCTCCACGCAGATCCCGCAGTACATGCACAGGGCGTAATCGATGTCGAAGCGATCCAGGGTGGCCCTCACCCGGGGACGCCCTCCGGGGCGCGACGGGGGGCGCTCCTCCTTGTGACCCTCTATGTAGATGCACCAGTCGGGGCATTGGCGGGCGCACAGCATGCAAACCGTGCAGGCCTCGGGCTCGAGCGCGATCACTCCCCGCGCCCTGGGGACGGGGGTCTCCTTCACCTTGGGGTAATTGACGGTGACCGGGCGGGTGAAGAGAGTGCGGAGGGTCACCTTCATGCCCTTGAGCAGCCCGACACCCGGTATGGAGAGCTTCATCTAGATCACCACCTTCAGGATGCCTGTGACAATGATGTTGGCCAGAGAGATTGGGACCAGCCACTTCCAGGCCAGCGTTTGAAGCTGGTCTTCGCGGAAGCGGGGGAAGGTCCAACGAAGCCAGATGCTGACAAATATGAAGAGGGCGATCTTTCCCAAAAGCACCAGGGGCCCCACGAACTGGAGTATGGAATCGGGGACTCCGGGCACCCAGTAGCCGCCCAGGAACAGGGTGGCCGCAATCGCCGAGAGCGTGAACATGTTGGCGAACTCGGCCAGGAAGAAGAACAGGAACCTAAAGCCCGAGTATTCGGTCAGGTACCCCATGACGAGTTCCGACTCGGCGATGGGCATGTCGAAGGGGATCCGGGACAACTCGGCCAGGCTGGCGATGAAGAACACCGCCAGCCCCACGGCCTGCACGATCACAAAGGGCATCCCCAACCCCCATCCGGCCTCGGAGAACCACGAGATCTGCGCCTGGACTATCCCGTCGAGGCTCATGGTGCCCGCCAGGATCACCACTCCCACCACCGCCAACACCAGCGGCAACTCGTAGGCGATCAACTGCCCGGCGGCTCTCAATCCCCCCATCAGGGAGTACTTGTTACCCGACGACCACCCGGCCATCAGCACTCCGATGGTCCCGACCGACGAGATGGCCAGGGCGTAGAAGATGCCCAGGTCGAGGTTCTGGGGAGTCAGGCCCGGTCCGAAGGGAATCACCACGAACAGCCCGACCGTGCCCACCATCACCAGCACCGGGGCCATCTTGAACACCGGGCGGTCGGCATTCTCGGGAACCAGGTCCTCTTTCTGGAAGAACTTCACTCCGTCGGCGATGAGCTGTGCCCACCCGAACCGGCCGCCCGCGAAGTAAGGCCCTATCCGGCTCTGCATGTGGGCCGAGATCTTCATCTCCGCATAGCCGATCGCCATGCCCATCACCGGGATGATGGTGGCCACCACCAGCAGCCAGATCGCCAACGCCAGCCAGGGACTCATGAAAGCCGACCCCTCCCCGGGTCCACCAGGGCCGCAGTCCCGTGAAGTTGGGAAACATTTCCGGCAGTTGGGGAGAAAACCCACCGGCCGGGGTTGATGGTGTCACCGCCCCGATCCATACTGACCGGAGTCACAAATACCTCCCGGGCCGAGCAGACGTCCCCGGTCCGCACAAAGGTCATACCCCGAATTCGGCAGCCGGCACCCCACCCGGCGTCGGCCGCCCGCGTTCGAACCTCGGAAAGGCGGTGGCGGGGGAGGGCCCAAGGGCTGGGAGAGGCGGGGCGAATTTCGCGAGATAGGAGGTGGAGAATCGCGGAGCGGGGGGTCCTGTAGGGCATCATCGGTCGACATCTCCCAGTACGAAGTCGAGCGACCCCAGGATGGCGATTATGTCGGGAACCAGCGTCCCCTCCAGCACCCAGGGCAGGATGGAGATGTTGGAAAACGATGCGGAGCGGATCTTGAGCCGGTAGGGACCCAGGCCCCCGTCGGAGACCACGTAGTACCCCATCTCCCCCTTCGGGTTCTCGGCTCGCACGTAGATCTCACCGGCCGGCACCTTGATGATGCGAGGCACCTTGGCCTGCAGCGGCCCCGAGGGAATGGTGTCGACGGCCTGGCGGATGATGGAAGCCGACTGGCGGATCTCCTCGAGGCGGATCCACCAGCGGTCCCAGCAGTCGCCGTTCTCTCCGGTGGGAATCTCGAAATCGAACAGGTGATAAGGCAGGTAGTTCGAGACCTTGCGCAGGTCGAACGGCACCCCCGAGGCGCGGAGGATGGGGCCGGACACCCCATATGAGATGGCCACCTCCGGCGGGATGACCCCGATCTCCTTGGTACGCGCCAGGACGATCTCGTTGCCCGCCACCAGGTCCTCCAGTTGGTCGGCCGTCGACAACACCCGGTCCATGGCGTCCCGGGTCTCCGACAGGAAACCGGCAGGCAGGTCCTGGATGGTCTTGCGAGTCACCGGTCCCGCTCCCACCGCCGGTTTCACCCCGCCGATCCGGTTGAAATTGGGATGGAATCGCCCGCCGGTGACCGACTCGATCAGATCGAGCACCCGTTCCCGGTCCCGCAGGGCGAAGAACAGCGGGGTGGCCGCCCCCAACTCCAGGGGGTAGGAGGCCTGGAAGATCAGGTGTGAGGAGATGCGGGCCATCTCGGTGAGGATCAGGCGGATGAACTGGGCCCGATCGGGGGGCTCCACTCCCATCAGCCGCTCGGCCGCCACCATGAAGGGAATCTCGTTGGCATACCCCGACACCCAGTCGATCCGGTTGATCAGGGCGGTGATCTGGGGATAGTTCCGCACCTCCGCCAGCTTCTCGTACCCCCGGTGCATGTAGCCGATCACGGGCTGCACGTCGAAGGCCCTCTCCCCGTCAACCTTCGCCACCAGGCGCAGCACCCCATGCGTCGAGGGATGCTGGGGACCGATGTTGAGAGTCATGTCGGGAGTCTCGAGTTCCACCGAGACCGCCGCTCCCGAGAGGTGGCGGACCATGTCGGGCGCCATGGTCATCTCAGCCGCCTCCCGTGACTTCTGGCATGTCCTCGACGTCCACCTCTCCCGGCCATGGCTTCACTTCCCGGCTCAACAGAGGGAAGGACTTGAGCAGGGGATTCCCCACGAATCCGTTGGGAAGGTAGAGGTTCTCGGGCCGGGGATGGCCCAGGAAGGTGATGCCGAACATCTCCCGGCACTCCCGCTCGTGCCAGTCGGCCCCCGGGTAGACGCCTATCAGGCTGTCGACGGTGGGATCGCTCGCCCCCAGGTCGGTGGAGAACACCACCAACTCCCCGGCGGTAACGTCCGAGACCGCGCACAGAAGCTCGAATCGTTCGGTCACCTCTTCCGACAGAGCGTCGCCGACCTGCGGATCGTTCGCCCAGTGCACAGCCGAGAGCCAGGAGAAGAATGAAAGTCCCAGGTCGTCCCGGGCGATCCGCAGCGCTTCGGCCCAACGGTCGGCCGCCACCCCCACCTTGTCGGTCTCCAGGGCCTCCAGCACCACCCCACCCACCGCCTTGGCGGCCCGGCCCGCCAGGGAGTTGTCCTCCCCGGAACCCTCGGCCTCTGCCATCTCCACCTCAGACGGGCTGGCGGTCACGCTGGTTCCACTTCTCTTTGATGTCCTCGTTCTTGATCTTTTCCTGCAGGAGAACGATCCCGTCCATGAGCGCCTCGGGCCGGGGAGGGCACCCGGGCACGTACACATCCACGGGGATGATCTGATCGACTCCCTTGGTGACCGAGTAGGAATCCCAGTAGGGACCGCCGCAGTTGGAGCACGATCCCATCGAGATCACGTACTTGGGCTCGGGCATCTGTTCGTAGAGTCGCTTCACCGCCGGCGCCATCTTGTCGGTGACGGTCCCCGCCACCACCATTAGATCGGCCTGCCGGGGTGAGGCGGGAAGCGGGATGATGCCAAAGCGCATGAAGTCGTAGCGGGGACCCGAGGCCGCCATCATCTCTATGGCGCAGCAGGCCAACCCGAACTGGAACATCCACAGCGAGTACCGCCGTGACCAGTTGAGCAGCCAGCTAACCGGCTTGATGGGAACCCCGAACCGCTGAATCACTCCCACCGCAGGACTCCCTTTTTTATGGCATAGAAAAGGCCCTCCACCAGGGTGAGCATGAAGATGATGATCGCCACCAGGCCGAACACCCCAAGCTCTTCGGCCAGGATCGCCCAAGGGAAGATGAAGGCCGCCTCCACATCAAAGATCACGAACAGGAGGCCGAACACGTAGTAGCGCACGTATGTCTGGCTCCACCCCTCCCCCACCGGGTCGACCCCGCACTCGTAGGTGAGTTTCTTGGTAGGGGTCGGCTTGTGGGGCCTCAGGATGGAGGCAACGCCCAGCATGACCAGCACCAACACCACCCCCAGCAGGGCAAAGGCAGCCACGAACAGATAGTTCTCGAAATAAGAGGTCATGCGCGAAAACTTGAAGCAGGCACCCGTTTGTCAGTATAGAAAACCCAAATACCCCCCAAAGACCATCCCCGACGCACCCCCGCGCCTTCGCGAGACGGGCGGCGGCACACCGACCCCCTCCCTCAACAGCGGAACGACTCCGGGGGATCGGCGCCCTGGAAGAAACGGAAATCCTCTAGGATTGCCAACCATGAGCAAGCCCAACATCGTCCTGATCATGGCGGACCAGTTGGCGCCCCACTTCCTGCCCAGTTACGGCCACCGGGTGGTGGTTGCGCCCCACATCTCCCGCATGGCCGACGAGGGCTTCACCTTCGACTGGGCTTACACGAACTCTCCTCTGTGCGGACCGTCGCGGTACGTGATGATGACCTCCTGCCTACCGGCCCGGATCGGCGCCTGGGACAACGCCGCCGAGTGGTCGGTCGAGATCCCCACCTTTGCTCACTACCTGGCCGACCGGGGCTATCTGACTTGCCTGTCGGGCAAGATGCACTTCGTCGGCCCGGACCAGCTGCACGGTTTCGAAGAGCGGCTTACCACCGATACCTATCCAGCCGACTTCGTCTGGCATCCCCGTTGGGACCAGCCGTATAAGAAACAGGACTGGTTCCACACCATGAAGGTGGTGATCGAAGCCGGGAGCACCCTGGCGGCGGTGAACATCGACTACGACGACGAGGTGACCTTCCGAGCCCAGCGATGGATCTACGACCGGGCGCGGTCCAGCGAACGCCCCTTCATGCTCACCATCTCCTTCATCCAACCACACGATCCCTATCTGGCCCGACCGGAGACCTGGAACCTGTACGAAGACGACGACATCGACATGCCGGTCACCACCTACGAGCAGGCACCCAAAGACCCTCACAGCGACCGGCTCCGGTGGTCGATCGGGGCTTCCGACATCGTCCTCTCCGAGCAGCAGATCCGGGCCGCCCGCCGCGCCTACTACGCCTCGGTCTCGGACTTCGACCGGCGGGTGGGTTTGGTGCGACAGGCGCTGGAGGAGACCGGCATGGCCGACAACACCATCGTCATCATCACCTCCGACCACGGTGACATGCTCGGCGAGCGTGGAATGTGGTTCAAGATGAGCTTTTTGGAACGGTCGGTACGGGTACCGCTGATCTTCTGGTGCCCCGACCGTCTCAAGCCCCGCAGGGTGCCCGAGGCGGTCTCGCTGGTTGATCTGGGACCCACCTTGGTGGGGCTGGCCACCGACGGGGCGCACATCGACTATCCCACCCAACTTGACGGGAGGTCCCTCCTCCCCCATCTCCACGGCGAACGGGGACACGACGAGGTGATCGGCGAGTACTACGCGGAAGGCGCCCTCAAACCGATGTTCATGGTGCAGAGGGAGGGCGCCAAGTACGTGGTGTCCGAGGGCGACCCCGATCAGGTTTTCCATGTGAAGGCCGATCCGGAGGAACTCTCGAACCTGGCCGGGACACATGCCACACTGGCCGAGGTGAAACAGGAGATCTCGAAGCGGTGGGACAGCGCCCAGCTCACCGATCAGGTGCTGGAGAGCCAGCGCCGCAGGGCCTTGGTGAGCCGGGTGATGCGAACCCAGGGGATCAACTGGGACTTCACTCCCAGATTCGGCGGCGAAGACCTCTACATACGCAGCCACCTGCCGATCGGGGTCCTGGAAGAACAATCCCGCTTCCCTCGCTACACGCCCCCGAACTCCCGCTGATCCCTTTCCGCTTCCGGCGATGGACGGCCACGACTTCCTGATAATCGGGGGAGGATCCGCCGGTTGCGCCCTTGCCAACCGGCTCAGCGCCGACCCCTCCAACCGGGTGCTGGTGCTCGAGGCGGGACGTCCCGACTACCGCTGGGACGTGTTCATCCACATGCCGGCGGCGTTGACCTACCCGATCGGATCGAGGTTCTATGACTGGAAGTACGAATCGGAGCCCGAACCCCACATGGGGGGTCGGAGGGTCTATCACGCCCGGGGTAAGGTGCTGGGCGGATCGAGTTCCATCAACGGGATGATCTTCCAGCGGGGCAACCCCATGGACTATGAGAAGTGGGCAGCCGAACCGGGGATGGAAGACTGGGACTACCCCCACTGCCTTCCCTACTTCAAGCGCCTGGAGACCACTCTGGCCGGCGCCGATGAGTACCGGGGAGGCGACGGCCCGCTGATCCTCGAACGGGGACCAGCCGTTAACCCCCTGTTCGGGGCCTTCTTCAAGGCTGGAGAACAGGCGGGAATTCCCACCACCACCGATGTGAACGGCTACCGGCAGGAGGGTTTCGCCCCCTTCGACGCCAACCGCCACCGGGGACGGCGCCTGAGCGCCTCCCGCGCCTACCTGCATCCGGTCATGGACCGTCCCAACCTGTCGCTCGTCACCCGGGCGCACATCACTCGGATTCTCTTCGAGGGGAACAGGGCGGTGGGAGTCGAGTACCGCAAGGGCCGCCGCCTCCGGCGGGCCGAAGCTGGCGAGTTGATCCTGTGCGGGGGCGCCATCAACTCGCCGCAGACGCTGATGCTCTCGGGCATCGGGCCGGCCAGCCACCTCGAGTCCTTCGGCATAGACGTGGTGGCGGACCTCCCCGGGGTCGGACAGAACCTCCAGGACCACCTGGAGGTCTACATCCAGCACGCCTCCAAGCAACCGGTGTCCCTCCAGCCCTATCTGGCCAGGTGGCGGATGCCCTGGATCGGGCTCCAGTGGCTGTTCCGCACCGGCCCGGCCACCAGCAACCACTTCGAGGGCGGCGCCTTCGTACGCAGCAACGACCGGGTGGGCTATCCGAACCTGATGCTCCATTTCCTGCCCGTTGCGATCCGCTACGACGGGTCGGTTCCCGCCCGGGGACACGGCTACCAGGTGCATGTCGGCCCGATGTTCTCCGACGTGCGGGGCGCCATCACCCTCCGCTCGGCCGATCCGTTCGACAAACCGGCGCTGCGCTTCAATTACCTCTCCACGCCCAACGACCGCCGCGAGTGGGTGGAGGCGGTCCGGACCGTACGCCACATCCTCAGCCAGCCGGCGTTCGAGCCCTTCGACGCCGGGGAACTCTCCCCGGGGCCGGAGGTGCAGACCGACCGGGAGGTCCTCGACTGGGTGCGGAGGGACGCCGAGACCGCCCTCCATCCCTCCTGCACGGCCAGGATGGGGAACGACGAGATGGCGGTGGTGTCGCCCGACACCTTCCGGGTGCACGGCGTCCACGGCCTGCGGGTGGTGGACGCCTCGGTGATGCCCACCATCACCAACGGGAACATCTACGCACCGGTGATGATGATAGCCGAGAGAGCCGCAGACGTCATCCTGGGCAACACCCCCCTCGCGCCCGAAGAAGTGGCCTGGTACCGCCACGAGTAGGCCAAGGGGGTCATGGAGAATGGCGCCATCTGAAGGGAACTCCCTCTTGTTTCGCGCTTTCCGAAAAAGCGGCGATACGGGCACGCCCGATTTGTCTCACCTGTGATACACTGGGTGCGTGGCTGAAGTGACCATCAGGGACCTCCGCAACAAGGGCGGGGTAATCATCGACCGGGTACTGGCGGGTGAACACCTAACCGTGACGCGATCCGGGCGTCCCGTTGCAGCACTCCGCCCACTGCCCCGCAGGGGACCTGATCCGGCGACCTTGCTGGACCGCTGGCGCCACCTGCCTCATCTTGACCCAACCGCCCTCCGACAGGACATCGATCGAACCATTGACCCGTCTCTGTGACCTCCACCGGCTCCGGCGTGGGGGTACTCGACACCAGCACGGTGATCCTGCTGCCGCTGATATCCGACCCTGCCTCTCTCCCCGCGGCACCCACCATCACCGCCATCACCCTCGCGGAACTCTCGGTGGGTCCGCTGGTCGCATCGACCCACACCGAGCGAGTTCGGCGCCAGGCTCACCTCCAACAGGCAGAGTCCGACTTCGATGTTCTGCCCTTCGACGAGGGAGCGGCCAGAGCGTTCGGTCGGGTCGCCTCCGACCTTCGCAGGGCCGGTCGGAAGCCCTCCGCCCGCGCCTATGACGCCCTGATCGCCGCCGTTGCCATCTCCAGAGGCCTTCCCCTATACACCACGAATCCGGAAGGCTACGCGGCCATCGGCGGACTGGATCTGATCCCGGTGCCCCACCCGGATCATGCAGAACTCTGACCTCCTGACACCGCGGACCTGTGCGGGCTCGGGAATCAGGCCACAAGCACGGCGCCCTAGAAAGCAGCCATCACCTTGAAGTCGGGGCTAGCTTGACTGCAATGGAGCGGATGGGCCCCGCTTACGCGGGCAACAACCTGGTCAACCTGGTGGCGGAGTTGGAGCGCCGCCTCACCGGGCATTCTCCCACCAGGGGACTCCGTCCCGACCTCGCGGCGATGATCCCGGCTGCCCGCAACTACCTGCTGGTGGTCTTCGACGGGTTGGGCGCCGGCCAACTGCCCCATGCCAATGCCTCCGCTATGGCGGAGCCCCGCCGGGCGATCCTGGAGGCGCCCTTCCCTACCACCACCACCGTGGGCCTGTCCTCGATCTGCACCGGGCTCACTCCCCGCCAGCACGGGGTTATCGGGTACCGGCAGTGGTTGCCCGACCTCCAGAAGGTGGTGAGCCTGCTGCGGTGGACGGATCTCTCGGGACAGCCCGTCCGGTATGACACCGCTTCTTTCCTACCCGCTCCCAACCTGTGGGAAAGGCTCTCGTCCCGCCAGGCTCGGGGAGTGGTCGTCCAGCCGGGCGCCTTCTTCGACACGCTTCTCACCAGGATGCTGTACCGCGGAGCGGAGATGCGGGGCTACTTCTCGGCGTCGGAGGTCGACCCGGCCTATCTCTTCACCCGCTCAAAGCGGACCCTGGCGATGGTGTATTACCACGCGGTGGACGTTGCGGCGCACGAAGCTGGGCAGCATTCGGAGTCCTACCGTCTGGCAATGGCGGGCGCCGACCAGCTCTGGGCGCGGCTGGCTGGCCGGCTTCCCTCCGACACGGTGATGGTGGGCACTTCCGACCATGGCCATTGTGACATCCCCGAGGAGGGAAAGTTCATCCTGGAGAAGACCGACACCGAGGGTCTGCGCTGGTGGGGTGACAGCCGGGCACTCATGCTCAGCGGCCCATCCGAGCGGATCGGCGCCCTGGCGGAGAAGACCGGCAGCAGGATGATCGCCGCCCACGTGGTGCGGACCTGGCTGGGCCGAGGACGACCCCATCCCGACCTCGAGGCCCGCATGCCGGACGCCCTGTTGCTTGCCCGGGACAACACCGGGATCTTCCCCAAAGGCATGGACACCCGAAAGACCGGCCACCACGGCAGCCTGACACCGGCCGAATCCCAAATCCCCTTGCTGGTCCACCACTAGGGACCGCTCATCACGCAACGGCGCCCGATCGGCTAACCGGTAGAATTCCTTGGCGAATCCCAGATCGCACTAACCACGCCGGCGAGGGGGTGGAGGGCTGGATCACCCCGCCGTCGCAAGTGGGGCTGGTGCCCATCGAGCGTTACAAGGGTTCCAAAGGCACCTCCGAGGCACTTTGGAAGATCGCGGCTTGCCTCTGTGCGGACAGCAACTCTCGATGTGAAGCGCTAGACGTCGCCCAGCAACCGATGGACTCCGACCTGCGGTGGCTATGAGCCGTCACAGGAGGTTGATACATTTCTGAGATGACTTTTCCGGGACCTGATCTGCTGGGTAGAGGGGTGGTGGTAAGCGAGGGAAACCGGTCGCCTCTCGAAACCGCCCGGCGGGTGGTTGTCAACAGATCGGCACTGGCCAGCCCGCAGGTGCTGGAAGAAACCGTGGAGCGCCTGCACACCCTTTGGGTGGAACGGCGGCCGGTGACGGTGGAACTGGGAGTGGAAGCTTCCGAATTGCGGCGGCCGGTGGTGGAGGAGCGGGAGCCGTGGATGCTCGGGCCCGGCTACGTTCCTCTGCTTGAGAGGCTCCACTTCCTGGTGTGGGCCAACAACTGGGACGTGCGTGGGGGCGATCCCATCTGGTGGTGGGGCAGGAAGGCCGCTCGGCTGGGAGCGCGGATCGGCGGGCAGGCCGACGTGGTCACACGGCAGGGAGTGCATGCCTGGGTGGACGGAGGCCCCCGTTCGCCCCTGGACATCCCGGTCATCCATGCCCAGACCGTCGAAGGTGGACGGCTCACCCTCCAGCCTCCCGCCACCGTGTCCAATGCCGACCTGGCCTCGGATCAACGGGTGGCGGTGGAGCACCACACCGGCCCGGTCAGGGTGATCGCACCCGCCGGATCGGGAAAGACCCGCACCCTCGGGGCCCGCCTTCTTCACCTGGTCGATGATCGACGGATCGAACCGCAGTTCGTGACGGCGGTGGCCTACAACAACCGGGCCGCTCGGGAGATGCGAGAACGCCTGCAGCGGGAGGATCTCCACATCCGCACCATCCACTCGCTCGGGTGGGCGATCATCCGTGACCTGCGGCCCGACGCCACCTTGCTGACAGAACGGGAAGTACGGAGAAGGCTGGGATCCATGGTCCCCAAGCGGCCCCGCCCCAACACCGACGTCACTGGGCCCTACCTGGAAGGTCTGGCCGAGATCATGATCGCGCTGCGGGACCCGGGCGAGGTCGAGGAGAGCCGAGGCGACGCCGAGGGTCTGGCCGGGATCTTCCCCAGATACCGAGCCCTGCTTGCCCGGAGAAACGAGGTCGACTACAACGAGCAGATCTACGGAGCCATCGAGCTGCTGCTGGCCGAACCGGAACTCCGGAAGCGCTGGCAGGGCCGTTGCCGACACCTCCTTGTCGACGAGTTCCAGGACCTGACGCCCGCCTATCTCTTGCTGCTGCGACTGGTCGCCTCTCCGGAGATGAGCGTGTTCGGGGTGGGCGACGACGACCAGACCATCTACGGGTACGCCGGCGCCGACCCGAGGTTTCTCATCGACTTCGACAAGTACTTTCCCGGCGCGGGCGCCAGCGCTCTGACGGTCAACTACCGCTGCCCGTCGGAGGTCGTCACCGCCGCGTCGCGGCTGCTCTCCCACAACCGCATCAGGGTCCCCAAGATCATCGAAGCATCCGGAGATCCCGCCGAGGGGGGCTTTCGGATAATCACCCCCGACCGGCGGCGGATGCCGGTGGAGCCGGCGGGCATTGTCAGAGAGTGGATGGAGGATGGCACGTCGCCAGAGGACATCGCAGTCCTGGCCAGGGTCAACTCGGCCCTGCTCCCGATGCTGGCGGCGCTCGAGAAGGCCGGGGTTCCCTTCCGCTCGCAACTCGACGCCGCTCTCCTGGAGCGGACCACCATGCGAGCCGCACTGGCATGGATACGGCTGGCTCTGAACCCCGAGTCCATGAGCCGCCCGGATCTCATGGAGGCCGTGCGGCGACCCGCCCGGCGGATCAACCGGCTGGCTTCCGAGTTGATCCCGGCGGGCACCACTTCGATCCGGGAACTCGCCGCCCTCGGGCACGGACTCGACGAACGAAAGGCAGCCACCTGGCGCAGGTTCGTCGAAGCCATAGAGGACGGCGCGCATGTGGCCGTCCAGGGCCGATCCGCGCCATTCCTGGACTATCTCTCGAGCGATGTCGGTCTGGGCAGGGTCGCCCACTCCCTGGACTCCAAGCGAGGCAGGGCCGATCGGTCCACCCACACCGACGACCTGGTGGCCCTGCGTCGCACCGCCGCCCTGTACGAGGACCTACCGACCTTCGAGACCGAACTGCGACGCCTGCTGGACCGGGGACCGTCTCCGCCGATGGGAGTGACGGCGACCTCCGTCCACCGGGTGAAGGGGCTGGAGTGGGACCGGGTGATCGTGTTCGGGGTCGACCGGGGCCTGGTGCCCCATCTGCTGACAGAGGATGTGGAAGAGGAGCGACGAGTTCTGCATGTGGCCATCACCAGGTGCCGCCGGGAGGTGGTGGTGGTGGCCGAGCAGGGAAGGGAGTCGCCCTTTCTCCCGGAACTGACCAAGATGTACCGACCGGGAGCGCCGAAGGCGCCGGAACCCGAGACCCGACATGATGAACCGAAGTCCCTCGACCCGAGACCTGCCGGAGTCGACGAGCCATACGACACCGACCTCTACCAAGCTTTGCGGGAATGGCGTCTGGGAGTGGCCCGAGAAAGGGGCGTCGCCGCTTTCGTGGTCTTCGCCAACCGGACCCTGGAGGAGATCGCCCGAAGCCAACCCCACTCGGAATCAGAACTCCTGGCGATACGGGGCGTCGGTCCCCGCAAACTCGCCGAATACGGACGTGACGTCATCGCCCTCGTGGCCTCCGTCGGGACCGACCGAACAGACTCGGCGGCTGATCCTCCGATCGGACCACCGCAGCAGGAAGCCCCAACCACGCCCGATCCACCCCGGCCCGGTTCCTCGGAGGATTCCACCCTCTTCGATTCGCTTCGGGAGTGGCGTCTCGCAATGGCCCGTCGGGACCAGGTGCCCGTTTACGTCATCTCGAATAACGAAACGCTGGAAGAGATCTCCCGTCTCCGACCGAGGACCGAGGCCGAACTTCTGGGGGTCCGCGGCATCGGCCCTGAAAGGCTCGCCAGGTATGGACGGGACATCCTGGAGCTGGTCAGGTCCAACCCGCCGGGCTGAGGGCCGGTCCCCCTGACGGGGAGACTCCCGCCGCTTGCTCGACATCCGGGGACCGGACGGACAATGTCATCCACCGACACTCCTAGCCTTATCTGGTCGAGACCCGTTTGAAAGGAGCCGCAATGCGCGACTACAACGCCTGGAACAAGGAAGTTATCGAGGAATTCCGGGCCAACGGAGGATGGGCCGGCGGGCACCTGGAAGGAATGCCTCTGCTGATTCTGTTCAACTACGGCGCCAAGACCGGCGCCCTGCGGATCAACCCGCTCGCCTACCAGAAGGTCGAGGGGGGCTACGCCATCTTCGGTTCCAAGGGCGGCTCTCCCACCAATCCCTCCTGGTACCACAACCTGATGGCCAACCCCGAGGTCGAGATCGAGCTTGGCACCGAGTCCTTCAAGGTCCGGGCCCGGTTGACGGAAGGTGAGGAACGGGAGCGCATCTGGACCCGGCAGAAGCTCGACTTTCCGCAGTTCGCCGACTACGAGAAGAAGACTTCCCGCCAGATCCCGGTATTGGTTCTCGAACCCATCTAAACGTGCTGTCGCGGTGTGGGGGCGACACCTGTCGCAGGTTTCGCCACGGGCTGTGAAAAAGCTGCGGTGGGGAGGTTGATCCCTGTCCCACCGCCATTCCATAACTGATACCAGCTAAACACCGAGACCGTCCGCACAGGCACCGGTCGGACGCGTCGAGGGATCAAAGCGATCTAATCAACAAGTCCTGTCCCAGGCTGGGCAGAGCCTGTTCGGCCCTGGAGTGGTGAGGGCTCCCGAAAATAGGGGCCGCGAATTTCGCGACTTTCCCGTCGTGATCACTTGGGCCTTTTGCCTATAGTTCGCGAAATGGAGCAAACACCTTTACGCCAGCCATTACCTCAACTCGATCTCGCCCTCACCCCTACCCCGCTGCACAGATTCCCCCGATTGAGAGAGACATGGGGCGGCCCCCATGTGTGGGTGAAGCGCGACGACCTGACCGGCTTCGGCCTGTCGGGCAACAAGGTCAGAAAACTGGAGTTCCACCTGGCGGCGGCTCTCGAGGCCGGCGCCGACACGGTGATCACCTGCGGGGCGCACCAGTCGAACCACTGCCGGGCCACCGCGCTGGCCTGTGCCCGGTTGGGTCTGGACGTGCGCCTGGTACTCCGCACCCCCGACGGCGAGCCACCGGCCACGATCGGCGGGAACCTGCTCATCGACATGTTGGCGGGAGCCACGATCAGTTACATATCGGTGGCGGACTGGCAGCACCGGGATGAGATCATGGCCGAGGACGCTGCGCGCCTGGCCGCCACGGGCCGCAAGGCATGGGTGATTCCCCAGGGCGCATCCGACAAGCTGGGGATGTGGGGGATGTCGCTGGGCTTTCGGGAGTTGGTGGAACAGATTCCCCGAGAGATCGGCACAAGCGTGGCTGCGGTGGTGCACGCCGGATCATCGGGCGGCACAACCTCGGGCTTCGGCTGGGCGGCGGATAGGACCGGTTTCCAGAGCCCCCTCCTGGCTCTCTGCATATCGGAACCGGTCGAGTCCTTGATGGCGCGGGTGCGGCCGATCTGGCAGTCGGGGATCGAAGCCTTCGGAGGGGAGATCCCGTCACCGCTCCTGGAGCACACCGACCAGTACCTGACCGGAGGATACGCCCAGGTCAGCGAGGAACTGATGGAAGTGCAGACCCAGGCCACCAGGCTCACCGGCCTGCTGTTCGACCCGACCTACACGGGGAAGGCCATCTACGGGCTGCGGAAGGAGATCGCCGCCGGCCGTTTCGACGATGACGATCACGTTGTCTTCTGGCACACCGGAGGAGGCTTCGGCGCCCTGGTCGATCGCGGTTAGAGCAGCAGACCGAGAAGACCGGCGCCAGGCATTCGTCTCGCCGCCTGCACGAGGGGTAGGTTTTGTGTAGAAACCTCCCCACCGGCCGGGCCCCCGGGTCCGCACCGGCGGGGTTTCACCCCACTTCTCCCCCGGCTCGCCCGCGTTATCCCGAAACACCCTCCTAGCCTTCCTCCTATCTATGAGGAGAACCGGCCGAGAGGAGTAACTAAGAATGCACCACTGGAACGAGTGGAACAAAGAGGTCATCGAGGAATTCCGGGCGGCCGGCGGGATTGGCGCGGGACAGTTCGAGGGAAGGCCGCTTTTCCTGCTCCATCATGTCGGCGCCAAGACCGGGACCAAGCGGATAGCTCCGCTCCTTTACCAGGATGTCGAGGAAGGCTACGCCATCTTTGCCTCCAAAGGCGGCTCCCCCACCCATCCCGACTGGTATTACAACCTGTTGGCGAACCCCGAGGTCGGCGTGGAACTCGGTGGGAAGATCATCCCCGCCCGAGCCCGGGTGACTGAGGGAGCCGAGCGGGAGCGGATCTGGAGCCGCCAGAAGAGAGAGTACCCGTTCTTCGCCGGATACGAGGAGAAGACCTCCCGCGAGATACCCGTAATCGTCCTGGACACCCACTAGAAGCTTCCAAACCCCCGGACC
>JAAXHN010000014.1 GCA_012270885.1 Acidimicrobiia bacterium
GTCTCCTGGCGGGCTGCCTTGAGGGTTTCGATCACCTGCGCCTGGATGGTCACGTCCAGGGCGGTGGTGGGCTCGTCGGCGATCAGCAGCTTGGGCCGGTTGGCCATGGCCATGGCGATCATGGCCCGCTGGCGCATACCGCCTGAGTACTCGTGGGGAAACTGGTTGTAGCGCCGTTCCGGTTGCGGGATCCCCACCATGTCCAGTAACTCGACGCCGCGCCGGCGGTGATTGGACCTGGAATCGGAAGGATTGTGGGTCCACAGAGCTTCCCGCAGTTGCTCCCCCACCTTGATAACCGGGTTCAGCGAGGTCATGGGATCCTGGAACACCATGGAGATCTCCTGTCCCCGGATCGAGCGGAGGGCTTCCGTGGACAGGGGCAACAAGTCCTGCCCCTCGAAGAGAGCCCTTCCACCGGTTATCTCCCCGGGGGGTTTGGGGATGAGCCCCAGGATGCTCAGCACCGTCACCGTCTTGCCGGATCCGGACTCGCCGACTATTCCGAGGGTCTCCCCGGTGTTGAGGGAGAAGCTCACGCCATTGACGGCATTGATCACCTGATCGGGGGTGTTGAACCGGACCGACAGGTTCTCGACGGTTAGCAACGGAACTGGCATCGAGATTGAAGATACCTTGCTGTGCGAGGTTTGGGCGGGAGGAGAGGAGGGGACGCCTGAGCGTCCCCTCCTTCCTCAGTTGCCTTTAGCGGGACTTAGCCACCGTCTGCCAGGTAGACATTGGTGAGGTAGAGGGTCCCTTGTGTGTGCGAGATGAAGCCTTTGACGTCGGGAGAGTGGGGTATGGGGTTCAATCGCCCTCCGAGGACGATCTGGGGCTGTTCCTCCATGGCCCACAACTGCAACTGGTGGATGGCTTCCTTGTACTCGATGTTGGAGGCGATGGATCGGGCACTGGACAGCAGTTCGAAGAACTCGGGCTTGTGGTCGATCCATCCCATGGTCTCAACGAAGAGTTTGTTGTAGGGATGGTTCAGCAAGTCGTACTCGTCCGGCTTGGGCACCATTGCGCACAAGGCCAGGTCGTACAGGCCAAGCTGGTCAGGGTCATTCGTATGCGTGGGGAGCGTTCTGTCAACATAGGTCGCCACATCCATGATGTTCAGCTCGATCTGGATGTTCAAGCCGGTTTTCAGTTGCTCCTGAACGGCCTCGGCCAGCCAGGTGTGCTCGATGTTAGTAGCGCAAACTATCATCTCCCCGCCGTCGAAGCCGTCGGCATACCCCGCACTCGCGAGAACAGCCTTCGCTCCTTCGACGTCAGGAGTGTTGTATGAGGCCGCGTCCGGGTTGAAGAACTGCGCGTTGTTCTCCATGGGGTTGGAAATAACCTGCATGTGGCCCAGCAGGGTTCGTTGCAGCGAAGGGCGATCAATCGCCATGCTGACCGCCTGGCGCACCAGGGGATTCGACCAGATGTCCCTGCGGGTGTTGACGTGGAAGTGATACAGGCCGGTGTTCCCCTGTGGAGGACTGGCGATTACGATGCCCGCGTCGCTGAGGGCTGCCAACTCGGGCAACGGACCCTGGGCCAGCATGTGGACCTCGCCGGATCGAATCTGAAGCGACTGGACGTTCTCATCAGGAACGGTGACGTACTCGATCCTGTCCAGGTAAGCGTCGCCCCAGTAGTCGGGGTTGCGCTCTATGACAACCTTTTGGTTTTTCTCCCAGGAGACGAACCTGTACGGGCCGGTGCCGGTAGGCGTCGCGTTCAAGTCGATGTCCTCGGCAGGCGATATATACACGTCGATCAGCGTGCTGTGCAATATGCGATCCGGCTCTGAGAGTCGAACCTCCACGGTGAGGTCGCCAGTCGCTACGACTTCCGCGACTCGAGTCAGCAAGGAAGCTGTCCTTCCCGCCCCGGGCTCCTGCGCGCGTTCGATTGAGCGAACAACGTCAACGGCGTCCAGATCCGAGCCGTCGTGAAAGACCACGTCCGGACGAATATGGAATTCATGCGTCAGACCGTCTTCTGAGACATTCCAGTGAGTGGCCAGCAAAGGCCTGATCTCGTAGGTGTTCAGGTTGAACTCAACCAGGGTTTCATACATGTTGGTGACGACGTTGCGGCCAGCTGTGGATCCGTACCGGTTGGGATGCATTTGGTTTGGATCGGCCGTTTGGGCGATGACGAGAGTCCCACCACGGGGAATCATCGCCGCCATGGCGGCCTCTTCCAACTCCTTCTCGGCCATGGCTGCGGCCTCTTCGGCTTCGGCTACCATTGCTTCGGCTTCGGCCGCGGCCTCTTCGGCTTCGGCTGCCATTGCTTCGGCTTCGGCTGCGGCCGCTTCGGCCTCAGCCAATGCTTCCATGGCTGCTTCGTCTCCTTCTTCGGCGGCCATCTTGGTGGCTTCCAGTTCCGCCATGGCCTCATCCAGGGCAGCTTGCGCGTCGGCAGCTTCCGCGGCCGCGGCCGCGGCTTCGGCTGCGGCGGCGTCGGCTGCCGCCTGTGCATCGGCTGCCTCTGATTCGGCTTCGGCGCGGGCTGCTGCTTCGGCTGCTGCTGCTGCTTCGGCTTCGGCGGCGGCTGCGGCGTCAGCTTCCGAAGTGTCCTCTCCACAGGCCGTTGCTACCAAGGCCAGGATGGCCAGCAGGGCGAGTAGTTTCTTCATGGGGTTGCTCCTTGGCTTGTCGACTGTCAAGGCTATCAGGGAGAGACTAGGAGCGGTATTGTCAGAAACTCCCGAAAACCACAGGAATTCTTGGGTTACCGGCCAACTCGTCACCCCCAGGGGCGGAAGTACCAGGAAGTCTCGAATAACATGGGTTAGCGGAAACCATGTCTGACTTTCTGAAGCGACCCCGACTTCCCGCCGGCATCGACGGTTCCCGCCGCGATCTGTGGGAGGAATTCCGTCGGCAGCCGTTCGGCAAGCACTCTCCCGACCTGCAGGCGCTGCTGGAATACATGCGCGGCGGTCCCATCACCGGCAAGTACTTCCTGAAGCTGACCGGCCCTCATTCGGAGTGGACGCTGGCCCGGTTTAGCACCACCTACCCATTAACCACCGAGACTCTGCCCGAGCACGTCTTCACCACCATCGAAGACGCCGAGTACTTCGTGTTCCGCCGTCGCTGGGAGGAGATGTTCGGCGCCGATCCGGGAGCGGAGTCGTGAGCGTCAAGGCCGCGGTCATGGGGTACGCGGACCGCCAGAGCGTGCGGCCCGGAGAGCCCATCGAGTTCAAAGTGAGCGCGCTGGGTCCGGAGACCTACCGGGCGGACATCGTGCGGCTGATCGCTCCGGAGGTGGGTCTGGGCGAGGACTGTCCGGACTTCTGCGAGATCGAACTCGGTACCGAGGTCTGCGGCGACTATCCCACGGAGTGGCAGCCCATCCATCCCGGTTCGGCGGTGCGGGTCCCGATGCCGGGGGGTCTTCCCCTGGAGGGGGGGATCACCCTCAGCGCCAACATCTTTCCCACCCTGGCGGAGGCGGGTCGCCAGGGCATCCTCGGCACCTACAGCCCCACCGACGACTCGGGCCTCAGCCTGATGCTGGAGGACGGGGCGCTGGCCCTGGCGGTGGGAAGTGGGGGGTCCACGGCCATAGTCACCAGTTCGATTACCCCGGTGGAGCACCGTTGGACGGCGGTGGCCGTCACCTATGAGCCTGACGCCGGCACGGTGGAGTTCCACGCCCGGGGAATGGAGACCCATCGCCTCGAAGCCGTCCTGTCATCCCGGGAGAGGATGGAGGGGACGGCGCCCGGAGCATCGGGAGGAATCCACTTCCACATAGGCGCCGTCCGAGCCGTGGACGATCGCGGCGTGGAGCACACTGTGCTCTCCTTCAATGGCCGGATCGAAAGGCCCCGGGTCTACGCCCGGCTGCTGGATGCCGAAGACATCTCCCGCCTGTCGCAGGTTGCCGGTCCGGCGCCGGTGGGAGGAGCGCATGCAGACTGGGACCTCTCCATCGGTATCGACACCGACTCGGTCACCGACGTCTCGGGCAACGGCCGTCACGGAGAGACGGTCAACCTGCCCACCCGCGCAGTGGGAGGCTCCAACTGGGCGGGTGAGACCGACAACTGGCAACTGCGGACCGAGCAGTACGGCGCCATCCACTTCCACGACGACGACGTCGACGACGCCCGGTGGCGGACCAGTTTCACCCTGGTGGTTCCCGAGGACTGGAAGAGCGGATGCTATGCGGCTCGCCTTCGGGCGGACGACGCCGAGTTCTACGTGCCCTTCGTGGTGCGGCCGACTCCCGGCAGGGAGGCCGATGCGGTGTTCCTGCTGGCCACCGCCACCTACGGTGCCTACGCCAACCTGAGGCTTCGGGTCGTCTTCCCCTGGAACGAGTTGATCCACGGCCGGTTGACGGTGCTGGACGACACCGATCTGTTGATGCTCCGGTTCCCCGAGATCGGCTCGTCCACCTATGACAGCCACACCGACGGGAGCACGGTCGTCTATGCCTCGATGCGGCGCCCGGTCACCAATTTCCGCCCCAAGGGCCGCATCTACAAGTTCTGCCAGGACATGCTGCTGGTCTCTTGGCTCGAGGAGGACGGATACGACTTCGACGTGATCACCGACGAGGATGTGCACCGCGAGGGCCTGTCCGCCTTGGCGCCTTATCGGGTGGTCATCACCAGTTCCCATCCCGAATACTTCAGCACCCAGATGTTCGACGCCACCGAGGATCATGTCAGGCAGGGAGGGCGGATGATGTACCTGGGAGGCAACGGCTGGTACTGGGTGATCGGCTATCACCCCACTCGCTCGGGAATAGTGGAGGTCCGCCGGCCCGACGCTCCTCGCCTGTGGGCGGCCGACGTGAGCCAGGGGCATCTCTCGTTCTCCGGGGAGCGGGCCGGTACCTGGTCCTGGGCGGGCCGTCCCCCCGAGACCTTCCTGGGGGTTTGTTTCATCACCCAGGGATTCGACGAGTGCTCCTACTACCGGCGCACTCCTGCCTCCCGGGACGAGCGGGCCGCCTTCATCTTCGAGGGTGTGGACGACGAACTCATCGGCGACTTCGGTTTGCTGATGGGTGGGGCGGCCGGATACGAGATCGACCGCGCCGACTTCCTGATGGGCACCCCCCGGCACGCATTGGTGGTGGCCTCCTCGGAGGAGCACTCCAACCTGTACGACCTGATGGTCACCTCCCTGGTCGATACGTTGCCGCCCAGCAATCCCGATGACCCCGACCGCATCCGCGCCGACATGGTGTTCTATGAGACCGCCGGAGGCGGGGCGGTGTTCTCGGTGGGCTCGATCGCCTGGTCAGGAAGCCTCAGCGCGGCGGGCTATGACAACAACGTGGCGGCGGTGAGCCGCAACGTCCTCAACCGCTTCCTGGATCCCGAGCCCTTCCAGATGCCCGCCGAATGACCCGGGGCTTCGGGTTCAGAGACTCCGCCGGAGGACCGGGAAGGGCATGACCGCACAGGATTGGTCGCTGGGCGCAGGTCTCCAAGACCGGACGGTGCTGGTGACCGGAGCGGCGAGCGGCATCGGAAGGGCGACAGCGCATGTCATGGCAGCCCTGGGCGCCAGGGTGGCGGCATTGGACGTTCAGGAGACGGTGCGGGAGGTGGTGGCGGACCTGGAGGACCCCGGTCGACACCTGCCGGTGGTCTTCGACCTGGCTGACAGCGAGTCGATGCCGTCGTTGGTGGCCGAGGTCGAAGCGAAGCTGGGTCCGCTGTGGGCGCTGGCTCATGTGGCGGCCTACCTGCGGCGCCAAGAGTTGGGCGATGTGACCGAGGAGGACTGGGACGCCCAACTCGATGTGAACCTTAAGGGGTCATTCTTTCTCAACAAGGCGGTTGGAGAGGCGATGATCGCCACCGGCAGAGGGGGGCGCATCATCAACTTCACGTCCGGGGCCTGGCTGAGCGGGCCGGTTCATGGCAGCCACATCTACGTGGCCAGCAAGGGGGGTGTGGTCTCCATGACCCGGGGGTTCGCCCGGGCCTATGGTCCTCATGACATTCTGGTGAACTGCGTATCGCCCGGGCAGATAGACACGCCCATGCAGCACGTCGACAATCTCCCTGAAATCGTGGCGGCCGGAATCGGGCAATGCCCGCTGGGGCGGATGGGACAGCCCGAGGAGTTGGCCCGGGTGGTGGCCTTCCTGGCTTCCAAGCACGCCAGTTTCGTCAGCGGCGCCACCATCAACGTGAGCGGCGCGCTGACGATGTACTAGGGGGCGGATCACTGAACACCGTTCAAACCGTTCTGGGACCCGTTTCTCCGGACGAGTTGGGTGTGACCCTGCCCCACGAGCATGTCTTCATGGACGTCTACGAGATAACCATGAACTCCCATCTGATCCTCTCCGATCCCGAGGTGGCCCGGTACGAGTTGGGCTTCTTCAAAGAGTGCGGGGGGAGCACCATCGTCGATCAGACGGTGCACGGGCTGGGGGCGGACCCGGAGGGGCTCCGAGAGGTGGCCCGGGACGTTGGCATCAACATCATCGCCGGGACCGGCTTCTACTGGGAGAAGTTCCATCCGCCCTGGCTGAGGGACATGACCGACCGGGACATCGCCGCCATGCTGGTGAACGACCTCGCCGAGGGGTTCTACGGGACAGATGTCCGGGCGGGAATCCTGGGGGAGATCGGCACCCACCACCGAAGGATCTCCGCCGCGGAGGAACGGGTGATCAGGGCTTGTGCCGTGGCTCAGCGGGAGACCGGGGCGCCAATCTCCACCCATGCCCTCTTCACCCGTATCGGCATGGAACAGGTGAGGTTGTTCGAGGAGGCCGGGGCGAACCTCGACAAACTGGTGATCGGCCATGTCGACACCACCCCGGACGTGGACTATCACCTCGAGTTGCTCCGGCGGGGAGTCTGGATCGCCTACGACGCCATCGGCCAACTGGACAAACAGACCGACGAGCGGAGGGCGGACGCCATCGTCCGGCTCATAGGGGCCGGGTATCGGGACCGCATCCTGCTTTCGACCGACGTGGGCAAGCGGGGTGCGATGAGATCGTATGGAGGGACGGGGTATGACCATGTGATCACCCGTTTCCTGCCGCTTCTGTGGGAGCGGGGGATCAGCAAGAACGACACGACTGCGCTGACGGTGGGCAATCCCCGTCGGTTATTCTCTGGATCATGAGTTCCACCGCAACCACGGCGCCGGTGAGGGTGATCCTGTTCGGAATGGGAACAGTGGGCCGGGCGGCGCTCCGGCTCGCTCGGACCAGGCAGTGGCTCCATCCGGTGGGGGCGGTGATCGGCAGCAGCGCCTCGGCTCGAGGGCGCATCGAATCCGGGGAGCACCCGGCCGATCTGCGGTGGTCCACCGACGCCGACCTCTTACTGGACCAACTCCGACCGGAAGTCGCCCTGATCGCGACCCGCTCTCCGGTTACCGATGTCAAAGAAGACATCATTAGATGCGTGGAGCGGGGGGTGAGCGTGGTTACCTCGAGCGAAGAAATGTTCTACCCGAACGTCGCCGACCCAGCGGCGGCCGGAGAGATCGAAGCAGCCTGCCGCGCCGGGGGAGCGGCGGTGGTGGCCACCGGTATCAATCCCGGGTACGTGTTCGATGTCCTCCCGGTGGTGATCGCCGGCGCTTCCTGGGACGTCCAGCGCGTATCGGTGACCCGCATGCTCGATTGCTCGGTGTTCGGGCGGACCGTCCATCGCTTGTTGGGGGTGGGCTACAGTCCGGCCGGGTTCGAGGAAGCCCGCCGAGCAGGGATCATCCGCGGTCACATCGGGTTCGAGGAAAGCGCCCGGGTCATCGCCAGGGTGATGGGCAGAGATCTCGACCGATTCGAGGAGAATGTCCAACCATTGATCGCCGAGCAACCCTATCAACTCGCCGAGTATGTGGTCTCCGCGGGGGAGACGGCTGGTGTGGTTCAGGATGCGACCGGTTGGGTTGGCGGGAGTCCCTGGCTCCGGTTCGACCTGTCCCTTCACGTGGATCCGGAGTCGGTGGGTATTCAAACCCGTGATCACATCCGGATAGAGGGCGAGAACACCCTGGACGTGACCATCCAGCCCGGAACCCAGTCGATACTCACCACCTCGGCCCTGTTGGTCAACACCATCCCGGCGGTGTTGTCGGCGCCTCCGGGCCTCTACACCGCCACGGACCTGCTTCCTGCCGCTCCGTGGTTAAGCGCCGACCCTCCACCGGGAATACGGAGCCGGATCCAAGGCTGACGTGTCGCAGGCTGCCTGTCCTGTGGCGTCCTGCTAGGCAGCGAGATTCATCCCCCGCCTAGGTGTCCTTCCCACAGAGGTGG
>JAAXHN010000015.1:0-2699 GCA_012270885.1 Acidimicrobiia bacterium
GTGTCGACACCTGCCACCGCCACCAACCCGTGCTCACGAAAGAACTCCGAAAGGTCGCCCTCCGCTCGCCAGCTGGAGTAACGCCGGGAATAGGCTCGCATCACCACACCGGCGGCGGCGGACCTCCCGGCCTGCGAGTCGAGAGCGGTAACTCCGTAGTTTCCGATGTGCGGAGCGGTCATCACCACGATCTGTCCGGCGTAGGAGGGATCGGTGAACACCTCCTGATATCCGCTCATAGCGGTGTTGAACACCACCTCACCCACCGTGACCCCCGGGGCTCCCACCGAGTACCCACGGAAGACCTCCCCGTCGGCAGTTACAAGGAGAGCCTGCTCGGCCCGGCGGCGGGAGGCATAGGGGCCGGAGGGAGCCGGAGCAGGCCGCACCACCTCATCGGGTCGAATCCAGGTGGCCAGTGTGGCGAGTACCCCGTTGACGAACCGGCCGCTGCGCCCGGTCGAATATTCCCCGGCGATCCGCACCGCCTCGGAGATGATCACCGCCACCGGGGTGCGGCTGTGGTGACGGAGTTCGTATACCGCCATGCGCAGGACCGTCAGGTCCACCGCAGGCATACGGGCGACTTTCCATCCCCGGGCCGCCCGCTCGATCAGGGAGTCGATGCTCTCTGCATCCGCCAGCACCCCCATAACTATCAGGGCGGCCTTGGGGAGCTTCCCCTCCAGAAGTTCGTCGTGTCCGGCTCCCGGGCCATCGGACATGGCCATCTCATAGAGGATCCGAAGCGCCTGGTGTCGCGGGTCATCGGAGGTGTCGAATAACTCGGGAGTCACCTCCGAGCGGGGACGGCTGTTCACACCCTGGTGAGGTATGCGCCGGTGCGGGTGTCGACCCGGATGCGGTCACCCTGGGACACGAAAAGCGGCGTCTTGACGCTGATTCCGGTCTCGACGATCACCTCCTTGGTGGCGCCAGACACCCGGTCTCCCTTCACGGCCGGCTCGGCGAAGGTGACCTCCATCTCCACGGAGGGAGGCAGTTCCATGCCGATCGGGCGCTCCCCGTGGAAAGCAATGGTCATGGTCATGCCTTCCACCAGATACCCCGCGTCGTCACCCAAGTCGGCGGCGGGGAGAGCGAACTGGGAATAGTCCTCGAGATTCATAACGTGGAAACCCAGGTCATCCTGGTACAGGTACTGATGCTCCCTGCGGGAGATGATCGCCTGCGGCACGTCCTCATCCGCCCGGAAGGTCCGGTCCAGTACCTGGCCGGTCTCTGCGTTCTTCAGCTTCATTCGCACGAAAGCCCTTCCCTTGCCCGGCTTGACATGCTGGTAGGTGACGATGGAAAACACCCCGTCGGGGAGTTCCAGCGCCATGCCGGGACGAACATCGTTGGTGGAGATCATCAGCTCACTGATCGGGTCGGGACACCGCAGGCCGAAGTGTAGATTATCACAGCCCAACCGCCGCCAATCCTGCCTCCAGGTCGTCGAGGGTGATGTCGACCACTACCGGCTTCCCGAATTCCTCCAAGAGCACCATCTTGGGCAGGGAACCGCCCCGACGCTTCTTATCCTTTCCCACCAGGTCCACGATCACCGGGCGCGGAACCGACGGGCAGTCGACCGGCAGTCCCAGGGAGGCGATGATCTCCCGCTGGCGTTGCCGGTGAGGAAATCCAGTCTTCCGCTCCGAGATCGCTCCGGCGGCCACCATGCCCACCGCCACCGCATGGCCGTGCGGTATGCCGGTGGCGGTCTCCACCGCGTGGCCCACCGTGTGACCGTAGTTCAGGATCAACCGACGGCCCGCCTCCCGAAAGTCGGCGGCCGTCACCTCCGCCTTCACTCGCACCGCCCGGACCACCACCTCCCAAAGGGAAGCGGCCAGCCCGTCGGACTCCAGGATCTCCACCAGGCCCGGGTCGGCAATGAGACCGGCCTTCAGGACCTCACCCATGCCTTCCACCAGAAGTATCCGGGGAAGGGAACTCAGAACGTTGATGCTGATCGCCACCCTCCGGGGATGGCGGAAGGCGCCCACCTGGTTCTTTCCCTCCCGGTTGACGCCGGTCTTTCCCCCGATGGCGGCGTCCACCGCTCCCAACAGCGTGGTGGGAACATACACTGCCTCCACGCCTCGCAGCCAGGTGGCGGCCACGAATCCGGCCAGATCGGTGGCCGCTCCGCCCCCCACTCCCACGATCGTGTCGTACCTATCCACCCGGTGGCGGTCCAGTTCACGGTATAAGTCCTCTACCACCCCCAGTGTCTTTGCGTCGTCGCGGTCGGGTATCTCCACCGTGTGCACCGCAACCGGATCGGCGTCCGTTGTCGAAGCGTCCTCCGCAATGCGGGCAGCCGCCGCGGCGGACACACGGGCGGCCGCCCCGGGCTGGGTGAGCACCACCACCCGAGAGCGGGGATTCTTGGGGCGGGGAGGAAGAAGAGGGGCAGGCAGGTCCTTGGAGACAAGGATCTCGCACTGGTCTCCTATCAGGATGCTTTCCACAGCCTCCACACTTCCTCGGCTACCAGTTCCCGGGTCTTTCCGTCCATATCCATCCGCAGGTGGGCCGCCTCTTCATAAAGGTGTTTGCGGGACTCCCATATCTCTGTGTAGCGAGCCGCCAGATCGGCATGACCCTGCAGAAGCGGGCGGTTGTATGTCTTGGCCTTGGCAATCAGGGAGGAGAGAGGGGGATCGAGCCACACGACCAGCCCGCTATCC
>JAAXHN010000015.1:2740-3905 GCA_012270885.1 Acidimicrobiia bacterium
CATCCCGGCCCGCTCCACGATCTCGTCATCCACATCCAGGAAGGGAAACCCGCTCCGCTGGGACAACATACGGCCCACCTTGGTCTTCCCGGAACTCATCATCCCGATCAACCACAGCTTCGGGGTCAGAACCGCTCCACCTTTCTCCAATGGGACCGCCATCCGGCCAACAGATCCTCCACCGTATCGCCCCCAACCATCCGCTGCACCTCTTGGGCCAGCACGAAAGCCACCATCTGCTCGGCAACCACTCCCGCCGCCGGAACCGCGCAAACATCGGACCGTTCCCGAAAGGCCTTCTTTGGTTGACGGGTATCCACATCCACGGTGTTCAGGGGACGCATCACAGTGGAGATGGGTTTCATGGCTGCCCGGACCCGGAGTATCCCTCCCAGAGTAATGCCTCCTTCGGTACCCCCCGCCCGATTGGTTTCCCGGAAATACCCCTCCTCGTCCTCGTAGAAGATCTCATCATGGGCCACAGTGCCCCGCCGGGCGGCGGAACGGTGACCGTCCCCTACCTCCACTCCCTTGATTGCATGGATGGACATCAACGCCCCGGCCAGCAACCCGTCCAGTTTGCGGTCCCAGTGAACATGGCTGCCAATGCCTGGCGGCAACCCGTAGGCCAGGACTTCCACCACCCCGCCCAGGGTGTTGCGGTCGGCTTTGGCCGCCTCGATCTCGGCAACCATCGCGGCCTCCGCCTGGGAGTGGAATACCCGTACCGGCGATTGGTCGATGGTCTTCAGGTCGGAGGGGACCGGGAGGGGATGATCGGGAGCAGAGGCTTCTCCGATCGCAACCACGTGGCTGAACACGCTCACATCCAGAGCCGCCAGCAACACCTTGCAGAGGTACCCCACCACGGTCCGGGCAGCGGTCTCCCGCGCCGACGCCCGTTCCAGGATGTTGCGGGCATCGTGGGTGTTGTATTTTATCATCCCCGCCAGATCGGCATGCCCCGGGCGAGGGGCGGTCATTCGCCGGCGCGGCTCATACCTGGGGAATGGGCTCATCTCCTCCTCCCACTTGGACCATTCGGTGTTCCGGACGATCACCGCCACCGGACTCCCCAGTGTGTAGCCGTGACGCACTCCTCCCATGATCTCCAACTCGTCGCGCTCCAGCTTCATCCGGTTCCCCCTGCCGTACCCCATCCGCC
>JAAXHN010000016.1:0-51868 GCA_012270885.1 Acidimicrobiia bacterium
CAATCCCGAGTTCACCATGCTGGAGTCATATCAGGCCTTCGCCGACTACCGCGACGTGATGGACCTGGTCGAAGAGGTGGTTCCCGCCGTGGCCACAGCAGCGATCGGCACCACTCTGGTCGGCCGGGAGACCGCCGAGGAATCTTCGGTGCCTCTCTCCCTGGAACCCCCCTTCCGAAGGGTCTCGATGCTTGACCTGGTTAGCGGGGAGATGGGAGAGGAGGTCACCCTCGACACCGATCCCCACATCCTGGGTGAGATGGCAGCAAAGCGGGGAATCGAGACCCGGGAGGAGTGGGGCTCCGGCCGGATCATCTACGAGCTATTCGACCGGCTCGGGGCACCAGGGCTGTGGGAACCCACGTTCGTGCTCGACTATCCCCTGGAGGTCTCACCCCTCGCCCGGCGCCACCGGCAGGAACCGCGGCTGACCGAGCGCTTCGAGTTGTTCATCGCCGGAGTGGAATTCGCCAACGCGTTCTCGGAGTTGAACGACCCAATCGATCAGTTGTCCCGGTTCGAGAACCAGGCCGCCCTTCTGGGAGCGGATGATCCCGAACTGCACCCTGTGGATGAGGAATTCGTGCTTGCCCTGGCGTACGGGATGCCCCCGACGGGGGGCCTGGGTATGGGCGTGGACAGGCTGGTGATGCTGTTGACGGGCCGGAGCCACATCCGTGACGTGATCCTCTTCCCCACGTTGCGGCCCACCGAGAACCCTCTCTGGAGGACTTACCGCCGCCTGCTGGCCCGACGATTCGCGGATCTCAGCTGACTGAAACCCCGGCCGCCCGCAAGGCGGCGATGGACTTGTCCCCGTCGTCGGGGGAGAGATTCACCGCGGCGGTGGCCCCGAGGGGCACCTCCACCTCATACCCCAGACGAATGGCGTCCAGGGCCGTGTCCTTCACGCAGTAGTCGAGAGCCAGTCCTACCACCACCACTCTGGCCACGTTCCTCTCCTGCAGGAGGGAATGGAGTGCAGTGGGGCGATCCTCGCCTTCCACGAGGTCTCGCATCGTGAATCCGGAGTAGCCGTCCTCACCGGCCCCGCCCTTTTTCACCGACACGCCCTCGACCACCAAATCGGGATGGAAGTCGGCGCCCCGGGACCCTCCCACACAATGAACGGGCCAAATCCCCCCGTCCTTGGCGAAGTGAGGGGTGGTCTCCGGATGCCAGTCCTGGGTGTAGAAGACCGGCCATCCCTCCTCCTGTGCCCTCCCCACCAACCCGTTGACCGCCTCCACAACCTCCCCGGCTCCCTTGACACAGAGGGAACCCTCCGGGTCGGCGAAGTCGTTCTGGACATCCACTACCACCAGGGCGGTCTTGGGCGGGAACTGGCTCATGGTCCTAGCCTAAGCGTACCCAGCCTTACACTAGGGGTCAACCCTCCCGGTCTTACCTGGTCGACCGCCGCGGGCCGACTAGGTCCGGACCACTCTCCCCGACTGTATGACCATTCGTTCGGGATCCCACAGCACGTCCGATCTCTCGAAAGGGTTGCCCGCCAACACCACCAGGTCGGCTGTGGCGCCGACCCTTATGACTCCCAAGTCAGGACGGCGGATAATCTCGGCATTCACCGAAGTGGCGGAACGGAGCATCTCCCCCACCTCCTCGACTTCACAGCGGACGCGGAAGTCCAGGAGTTGTTCGTCCTCGAGGTCACCGATCAGGTCGGTGCCCATTCCGATCCGGACTCCGGCCCTCCGGGCGATGTCCAAGGAGGCGATTCCCGCTTCAACCACTTCCAGGTTCTTGCGTTGCGACTCGAGGGGTTGGCCCAGGTCCTCTCCCCTTCGTTTCATGGCTTCGTAGCAGATCAAGGTGGGCACGAGGTAGGCGCCCCGTTCGGCCATGAGCGCGGCAGCCTCGGCGTCCAGCAGGTTGCCGTGTTCAATGGTCCTCACCCCGTTTCCCACCGCGTGAGTGATGGCCTCGGGTGAGTAGGCGTGAGCAGCCACATACGAGTCGAGCCTGGCTGCCTCTGCGCAGACTGCCCGGACCTCTTCTGCGTCATACTGGACCTGGCGAATCGGGTCGGTGGGGGACATCACGCCTCCGGACGCGAAGATCTTTATGGCATGGGCGCCGGTACGGATCCTTTCCCGCACCGCCCGGCGAAGGTTGTCGGGGCCGTCCACCACCTCGCTCAGATAACCGCAGGTGTGCTCGGCGAAGATGTGGGCAGGGCGGGGATCGCCGTGGCCGCCGGTCTGGGTGAGCCCCGGACCGGTGTACAGGTAACGCGGCCCGCTCATCAGTCCCTCTTCAAGCGCCATGCGGAGACCAATGTCGCCTCCCGACGGGTCCCGCACGGTTGTAAACCCTCTTAGGAGGGCAGCATCAAGCCGCCGGGCCGCCTTCTGAGCCACGTAGCTCATCGGAAGGCTTTCCAGTTTCATCATCTCGAAGTCGACTCCGTAGGCGTGGAAGTGGGCGTCGATCAGGCCGGGGGTGATCAGACGCCCGCCGGCATCGATGACGCGCGCCCCGTCCGGGGGCCGGCCGTCGAGTCCCACAACCACCCCACCCTCGATGTGCACCGGGTGTTCCGCCGGGTCCGGGGAAACTCCGTCGAACACGAGGCCACCAACCAGAGACAGCAAGGTATTTCCCATGGGAATAAAGGTAGCCGGAAGAATGGCGCGACATCAACATACCGGGTTGGAGTCTTGCTCTCGCACGCGGCGTAATCTCACGGGAGAGATGACCATTCCTCTCCAGCACGGCGTCCTGTTCACCGACCTCTACCAGTTGACCATGGCCCAGGTCTACTTCAGCCATGGAATCGCTGAACACGAGGCCAGTTTCGAGCACTATTTCCGTACCTACCCCTCATACGGAGAGCAGCGGACGGGGTATTGTGTTTCGGCGGGCCTCGGAGCTCTGGCAGACCGCTTGGAGAGGTACCGCTTCGGGGATCAGGAACTGGCCGCCCTGGCCCACATGCGCTCCAGTTCGGGCGCCCCCCTGTTCGGCAAGGACTTTCTGGACTGGCTGGGAGCCAACGGGGACTTCCGCCGACTCATCCTGCGGGCGACCCCCGACGGGCGGTTGGTCCATCCCCACACTCCGATCACCGTGGTGGAAGGACCGTTGGCCCTGGCCCAGTTGGTGGAGACCGCGTTGCTGAACCACCGCAACTTCGCCACCCTGCTGGCAACCAAGGCGGCAAGAGTCAAACAGGCCGCCCGGTCAGGGACCGTCCTGGAGTTCGGGATGCGCCGGGCGGCAGGGTTGGGAGCCAACCTCGCCACCGAGTCGGCCCTGGTAGGAGGCGCTGACTTCTCCTCGAACGTGGCAGCCTCCCACAAGGTCGGCCTGCCCGCCAAGGGCACTCATGCTCACTCCCTGGTTCAGGGATTTGTGGCGTTGGGCGGTACGGAACTGGACGCTTTCCGGGCCTTTGCGAGGATCTATCCCGATGACTGCGTGCTCTTGGTGGACACCATAGACACCCTCGAGTCGGGCATTCCCAATGCCATCACGGTGTTCGAAGAGCTACGCCGAAGAGGTCACCGGCCGGCGGGGATTCGATTGGATTCCGGGGACCCGGCATCCTTGGTTCCGGCCGCCGCCCGGATGCTTGACGAAGCCGGCTTCGGGAACGTGCCCATCGTACTCTCCGACCGGCTGGATGAACTTTTCATCTCCCGGCTCACAGAACAATTGGCCCGGTACGCCGAAGAACCCGACCGAGTCATCGGACGGCTGGTATTCGGAGTGGGGAGCCGGCTCGTAACGTCGGAAGGCGCGCCGTATCTCGACGGGGTATTCAAGTTGACAGCGGTGCGCCAGGATCGTCGCTGGCGACATGCCTTCAAACGCACCGATGACCTGGCCAAGTCGGCCCCGCCCGGCCGCAAGAGCCTCTGGCGCCTTTACGGGGAGAAGGGATACGCCCGCGGGGACATGGTGACGCTGGCGGACGAAGTGCCCGATCAGGAAGGGACAGCACCTCCCGAGCCTCTCCTGGAAGACGCCTGGAGAGAAGGAAGGCTCTCCGGGGAGGAAAACCTCCAGGCGGCCCGGGCTAGACGACGATCGGATTTGGCCCGCCTCCCACCGGCATCCCTGGATTTGGTGGATCCCGCTCCCTATCCCGTGATCCGGAGCCCCGGTCTCCGGGCGCTCTCCGACCGGGTCCTTGCCGCCGTGATGATCGGCGAAGGATGATATGTCCATCGAGGAAGTGCAGCAACTGTGGGTACCCCTGGGGGCCTTGGCCCTGAGTGTCTCCGTTGCCCTGGTGGCTAGGATCCTGGAACGCCGCCGTCCCCGTCGCCGGTCGATGCAGGGCCTCGAGCCCGGGGTATCCCTGTTCACTTCAGAACGGTGTCCGGGGTGTGATCCGGTGCGGTCGCGCCTGATCGTAGTACTGGGCGCCGACGGGTTCCGGGAGATCAAATGGACGGAGCGGCCCGATCTCTTCGTCACCCACATGGTCGATCGCGTGCCCACCACGGCCGCGGTGCACGGAAGCGGCGACGCCTTCATCTGGGAGGGAATGCCCCCCGTGCGGCTGCTCCATCGATGGAGATCCTTTGTTAACCTGCACTAACGCCTTAAAGTGGGGGAGGTTATGGCGCCCACTTGCTACCGGTGTGGAAAAGCGGCCGCGTCCTGGATGGCGATCGACTACCAGAACCGGCGGGTCTGGCTTTGGGATATTGGTATCTCCACCCGCGAGGGTGTGCTCTCGGCCGTCTGCCGGCATCATGCCGACCGCCTCGCCCCTCCCATAAAATGGACGCTATTCGACCGTCGCAACGTCACCGAGATGTTCCAATCCTCCAAGGAAACGGGAGTCGCCTAAGGAGCCGCGGACCGGGCCGACGCCCTCCGCATCCTCGATGACCCGTCTCTCCAGGTCTTGGTACCCGGGCTGGGTGCTGGCGGTCCTCTCATTGCTGGTCCTGGCTGTGCTCAGCCCCCATCTGCTGTTGGTGGAGAACACTCCCTCGGGCGGCGACATGGGCGCCCACGTGCTGGGGCCGGCCGCAATGCGGGATGTGCTGCTGCCCTCCGGACGCCTGCTGGGCTGGTCCAATGCCTGGTTCGCGGGATTTCCTCTTTACTACTTCTACTTCCCCCTTCCGTCGCTGGTAATCGTGCTGCTGGACATCTTCCTGCCCTACGGGGTGGCTTTCAAGCTGGTGACGGTGGGAGGTCTCCTTCTCCTTCCCCCCGCCGTCTACTTCCTGACCCGCGCCATGGATTTCTCCCGTCTGATCGCATTGACGGCGGCGGCCGGGGGAACAGTTTACGCCTTGATGGAGAGTTTCAGCATCTACGGGGGGAACGTGGCCTCCACCCTGGCCGGGGAGTTCACTTATAGCTGGTCGTTCAGTCTGGGCTTCATCTACCTGGGGCTTTTGATCAGGGTGATCGAGGGGGAGTCGCGGCTTCTTCCCGCCTCCGCGGCGGTGTTTTGCATCACGGTGCTCTGCCATCTGCTGACCACTTTGCTGCTGGTGATCGGGACCTTGGGTCTCCTGGTGCTCAGGAAGGCCCGCCGTCCACTGATAGCCGCCTCGGCGTGGGCGTTCGCTCTCACCGGCTTCTGGTCCGTCCCATTCCTGGCCAACCTGGTGTACAGCTCCGACCTGGCCTGGAGCCCCCTCACCCGGTGGCGAGAATTCTTCCCGGTAGAGATTTGGGTTTTGCTCCCGTTGTTCCTGGCCGGTTTGATCTGGTCGCTGCGCCGCGCCTGGCGAATCGGTGAGATGTGGAAGATTGTGCCGCTGCTGATAACCACGGTGGCGCCCATCGTCTACTTCCCCCTGCCTATCCGTCTCACCAACCGGTTCCCTGAATTATTCCTGGACGAACGCTGGAAGCTGTACAACGGGAGGCTGCTTCCCTACTGGTATTTCGGCGTGGTGTTCTTCGCCATGCTGGCGGTGGGCGCCCTGTTGATGGTTATGGCCCGGCGTCTCCCCCGCCTCTCCTCCCCGGCAACGGTGATGCTGACCAGCGTCGCCACGGGAGCGCTTCTCGCCTCCGTGCTCATCCCATCAATGGAGTCCAGCACAAAGTGGCCGATCATCCTGGGGACGGTGGTGGCGGTCATCGGGGGAGGATCTGTCTTCTACCTGCGCCAGCAGCCACTGGCCACCAGAAAACTGTTGGCCACAATCGCCGCCCTGGGGGTGGGCGCCGGGTCCCTGGCAGGGGTGTCCTACCTGGCTGGCTGGTCGAGCTGGAATTACTCGGGGTATGAGGCCAAGGCCCACTGGGACGAATACCGTGAAATGAACACGCTGGTGGCAGGGCTTGCACCCGGCCGGGTCCTGTGGGAGAACAACCGCGACCTGGACCGGTACGGAACACCCATGGCCCCCATGCTCATCCCCTACTGGTCAGAGTGGAGCCACCCCTCCATGGAAGGCCTGTTCTTCGAGTCCTCCCTGAGCATGCCGTTCATCTTCATCACCATTTCCGAGATGAGCAAACAGGGCTCCAACCCGGTGCCGGGACTGGCATACCACAATCTGTCCATGCACCGGGGACTGGAACACCTCCGAATGTTCGGCGTGCGATACTACATCTCATTCACGCCCGAGGCGACCGAGGAGGCCCGCAAGATCCCCCAGTTGGAGGAACTGGGGGTGGCGGGACCCTTCCACATCTTCGAAGCGCCACCCAGCCCGCTGGTTGAGGTGGCCGGCTTCCAACCGTCGAGATTCGAAGAGAACCCGGATGGCGAACCCGACTTCTTCAATTTCTCCCTCGCCTGGTTCGAGAGACTCGACCTGTTGGACCTGTGGGTGGTGGCGGAGGGGCCGCCCGACTCGGAATGGCGGGCCGTGTCCAGCCCCTCCGAAGTCCGCCCCGTGGTCCTTCCCAACCGGGAAGGATCGGTACGCAACATCGACGTGGAAGATCACCGAATCTCGTTTGCAACGGAGGCGGTGGGCGTCCCTCATCTGGTGAAGGTCTCCTACTTTCCCAACTGGAAAGCAACCGGCGCCGACGGCCCCTATCTGGTTGCCCCCTCCCTGATGCTGGTCATTCCTACCGATTCAGAAGTTGTCATCGAATTCCAAAACACCTGGGCCGAGTGGTTGGGATGGGCGTTGACCCTGGCGGGACTTGCCGCCCTGTCGATTCCTCGCTGGAGGAACGGATTGACCGAGTGGAGTAGGGTCCGCCCCCGCCGTAGCAGGAAAGGAGCAGTGCCGTAGAAGACCTGTTCAAGGCCTATGACATCAGGGGCGACACCGCCACCGGAGCCTTTGCACCCGCTCATGCCCGTCGGATCGGCGCCGCTTTCGGCCGTTTCTGCGGCGGCGGGACGGTGGCAGTGGGTAGTGATTGTCGAGAGAGTTCCCCCCTCCTGGCTTCCGCACTGATAGAGGGCATCGTTTCCGCGGGGGCGGACGTTCTGGACTTGGGAGCCGTTGCCACAGAGGTCGTGTACTACGTCTCCGGGGCCTTCGATGTGGCGGGCGCCGTCGTGACCGCCTCCCACAATCCTCCGCAATGGAACGGGATCAAACTGTGCATGCCCGGAGCCGCCCCGGTGGGCGCCGGTTCCGGATTGGAGGAGGTACACCGGATGTCGGTCCGGCCCACACCTCCCGCTCCCCGTAGGGGAACGGTGTCGGCCCGGGATGTAATCGAGGACTACGTGAATCACCTTTTCTCCATCGTCGACTCTGAGTCGATAGCGCCCCTCCGGGTGGTGGTGGACGGCGGGAACGGCATGGCGGCAACCGTGGTGGGCCCGGTGTTCTCCCGGCTGCCGATCTCCCTCACCGGCCTCTACCTGACTCCGGACGGCCGCTTCCCCAACCATCCTCCCGATCCGATGGATCCCGCCAACCTGACCGATCTGGTCACCAAGGTGGTCTCGATCGGCGCCGACCTGGGTGTTGCCTTCGACGGCGATGCGGACCGGGCGTTCTTCGTGGACAACCGGGGAGAACCCCTCTCAGGCAGTGCGGTCACCACCCTGATAGCTCGCTGGATACTGGCTTCCGCCCCGGGCGGCAAGGTGGTGCACAACCTGATTTGCTCCCGGTCGGTCCCCGACGCCATCTCCGCCGCAGGTGGCGTACCGATCCGCTCGCGGGTAGGGCATTCCTTCATGAAGCAGATGATGGCGGAGACCGGAGCGCTGTTCGGAGGAGAGCACTCCGGCCACTACTATTTCGCAGCCCATTACCGGGCAGACTCCGGCATGCTGGCGACGCTGGCGTTAATCCAGATTTTGTCGGGGACCGACCGGACGCTCTCCGAACTCCATGCGGAAGTGACGCCCTACCATGCCTCCGGCGAGATCAACCTGGCGGTGGTCGATCGGAAGGGTTCCCTGGAGAAGGTGGCAGAGGCCTTCTCATCGGTCCGCCAGGACCGACTGGACGGGTTGACCGTCTCCTGGTCCGACCGCTGGTTCAATCTGCGTCCCTCCAATACCGAACCCCTCCTCCGCCTGAACGTGGAAGGTCCCGATCCCGCATCGGTGAATGGGCTCGCCGCCCGAGTGAAGAGCCTGGTGGAGGTCTGAGATGGCCCTGATCGACCCCGAACTTCTCTCCATCCTTGCCTGCCCTCGCTGCCGGGGAGTTGTGCGCCCGGTCGACTCCGAACCGTCGCTTCACTGCTCCGCATGTGGCGCCTCCTACTTGATAAACGAGGCCGGGGTTCCCATAATGACGGTGGAAGATGAATGAAACCCCCTCCGGGCTAGCGGAGATGAGATCCCAGATGACCACCCTTGGTGCCCAGTTGCGCTGGGGAGCGGACCTGTTTCTCCCCGAGCGTGGAGGTCCCGCGGGAGAGATCCTGGTATGCGGGATGGGGGGATCGGGGATTACCGGTGACTTCCTTTCTGCGGTGGCAGCCACCCAAGGAAGGCGGACCTCGGTCCACAAGAGTTACGGGCTGCCCGGTTGGGCGGCCAGGGAGAAGCCTTCCATAACGGTGGTCTCCTACTCGGGTGACACCGCCGAGGCCCTCTCTTCCTGGAGGAGTGCCCTGGAACTGGGACTTTCGGTGACAGTCGTCACCTCCGGGGGAGAGTTGGGAGAGAAGGCGGCCGGGGCAGGCCACCGGGTGGTGATGGTTCCAGGAGGATACCAACCGCGCTCGGCCCTGGGTTACGGACTCTCCGCGGTCCTGAGGGTGGCCGCCGAGGCGGGAGTCATCTCCGATCCGCGGCCTTCCCTGGAGGAGGCTGCGTCGATCGCCGACGGCCTCTCCGGGGTGGAAGGAGGAGGGATGGCGCTCGCCTCGGAGCTAGCCGCTGCCATGGCCGGAAGGATGGTGGGAGTCTACGGATCATCTCCTCTCACCGCTGTCGCAGCCCAGCGCTGGAAGACCCAGATCAACGAGAACGCCAAGCGCACCGCATTCTGGGCGGCCCTGCCCGAGGCCACCCACAACGAGATCACGGGATGGGACTTCCCCGCCGGGCTTGCCCATAGTCGGGTGGGACTCTTGGCTCTCCGGGACCGGGACGAGCACCCGGGCGTCTCCAGTCGCTTCGGCCATCTGCAGACGCTCATCGCCGATCGGGTCTCCTGGACCGGAGAGGTGTGGGCCCAGGGTTCCTCACCCGTGGCCCGGCTGATAAGCCTGGTGGCTGTGGGTGACCTTTTCTCCCTGGAGTTGGCTCGTCTCGCCGCCGCGGACCCCATGCGGGTAGAGTTGATCGACCGTCTCAAGGAAAGAATGACGCCTCCCCCCGATTCGAGAGCCGATACCCCCCGTGCCTTCTGACATCGCCGATCCGAAGCTGGCTTCCCAGGGCCGGATGCGGGTGGAGTGGGCGGCCAGCCGGATGCCGGTTCTCTTGTCCGTCAAGAAGGAGTTCTGCTCCGATCGGCCACTGGCCGGACTCCGGGTGGGAGCCAGCCTGCACGTGACGTCGGAGACCGCCAACCTGATGCTCACCCTCCGGGATGCGGGAGCCGAGTTGTCCCTGTGCGCGTCTAATCCCCTCTCCACGCAGGATGACGTGGCGGCGGCGCTCGTGGCCGAAGGCCTGGAGGTGATGGCAATCCGCGGGGAGGACTCGGAGCGTTATCACCGCCACATCCAGGACGTACTGGGTCGTTGCCCTGATCTCCTGGTGGATGATGGGGGAGACCTCATCTCCGCGCTGCACCGGTCCTATCCCGATCTTTCTCCTATGGGCGCCACCGAGGAGACCACCACCGGTGTCAACCGGCTCCGGTCCATGGCCCGAGAGGGAGCTCTGAGGTTGCCGGTCGTAGCGGTCAACGACTCGGCAACCAAGCATCTGTTCGACAATTACTACGGAACCGGCCAGTCCACCTTGGACGGCATCATTCGCTCCACCAACCTGCTTGTGGCCGGCGCCACGGTGGTGGTGGTCGGCTACGGGCGCTGCGGACAGGGCGTCGCCATCCGGGCCGATGGATTGGGAGCGCGGGTGATCGTGGTGGAAGTGGACCCGGTGCGGGCCCTGCAGGCGCTCATGGACGGGTTCGCGCTTCTCACCGCCCGGGAGGCAGCATCCCAGGGCGACATTTTCATCACCGTCACCGGGAACCACCACGTCCTTTCAGGAGAACACCTGGCCCTCATGAAGGACGGGGCGATCCTGGCCAACGCCGGGCACTTCGATGTGGAGATCGATGTGGAAACCCTGGCCGACCGGTCGGTGGAGAGACGAACCGTGCGTCCCAATCTGGAGGAATTCCAGATGGGGGACGGTCGACGTCTGTACCTGGTGTCGGAAGGCCGGCTCGCCAACCTGGGAGCGGCCGAGGGACATCCCGCCGACGTGATGGACTTGTCGTTCTCCAACCAGGCTCTGGCTCTCCGGTGGCTTGTCGAAGAACACGACACCCTGGAGCCAGAGGTCTACGTGCTTCCCGCCGAGATCGACCAGGCGGTGGCCCGGATCAAGGTCGCCGCCCTTGGGGGGAGCCTCGAACAACTCACCCCGTCCCAACGTGTATATATGGCGGGATGGCGGTTCGGCACCTGACGGAACAGCCCGAGCGGCTATGTGCGCGCCTCGGAGACCTTGCTTTGAACCAGAAGCACCCCCACCAGTGAAACGGCAATTCCCAGGATCTGCAGACCGGTGAGGACCTGTCCCAGCAGAAACCAGGCCGCCACCGCTCCCACCACCGGTTGGGTGAGGATGATGATCCCCACCGGGCCCGGACCCGCGTACCGGACGGCTACCACTTCCAGCAACACCGGTAGGGCTGTCCCCAACACACCCAGGGCCAATAGCCACCACCACTTGGAGGCAAGCAGGTCCATCGGACCCCATCTGCCCAGGGGCATAAGGAGAAGAGCGGCTATCCCCATCGGGTAGGCGGCGATGGTCAGCGGGTGGAGACGTCCGCCGAGATGGTCCACCACAAGAAGGTAAATGGCCAGGAAAAAAGCCCCTCCCACACCCGCGGCGATCCCGATCAGGTCCACCCGTTCCCACATCCACGCCTCCACCACCAGGGAGATGCCCAGCACCGTCACCAGTCCCGCCAGCCAGGCAACCGCGGGCACACGGATCCCTTTCACCACCTGCGTCCAGACCATCACGGCCAGCACCCCCACGAACTGCAGGGTTATGGCCGGACCGGCGCCCAACCTCTCCAATGCGGTGAAGAACAGAGGAGGCATCACGGCCATACCGCAACCCATGGCAGCCAGGACCCTGAACTGGCCGCGAGGATGGAGGAGCCTCTTTCGTGCCGCCGCCCCGAACAGGACCAATCCGGCGATGAGCAGATGACGCTGGGCCAACTCGATAGATGTGTGGTAGTCGAGGAGGTCGATGACCACCACAGCGAAGAATCCGAACAGCGACACCACCAACACCGCCAGAAGGATCCCCCGCCGAGCCTCCGGTCTCACATAGCTCAGGTCGGTTTCACCCCCGACAAGTCGGTCTCTGCGCATAGGAGAGAAGTTACCTTGACGATCAGCCTCAAAGGCCAGCTACTACCAAGCGCCCGGCGCAGTGCACAACGGGCAGTGGGCGCAGAAGAGAAACACCAGTTCTTGGATCGAGTTCTGCCTCACCGCTCATTACAGACAGACTCGCACCTTGCAACGCCGTATCGAACAGTACGAGGCGCTCTGGGGACGGTGCGAGGACCTTGCCGCCCGCCACAGATTACCGGATCGAGCGATCGGAGCGCTCTCTGACGCAGCGCGCGGTCGCACCTTATGGCGTTCCCTGTATGTCAAGATAGTTCGTTCCTCCACAGGCGAAGACATCAGCGATATGACGGGAACCCGCGACCTTTTGGCCATGCACCGAGCCGGACTCCTGGATGCAATCGGAGAGAAACGAGGCCGTCGCTACCGGGCCACCCTCGAATTGTGGGGGATATGGATGGAGATCCGAACCCAACACCCGTCCTTGAAGGTGGAAGATCCCTATGAAGCCATAAGCGGGAGACCAACACCGGGAATGTAATGCAGCCAAGCTACACCAGTTCCGGGTAGAAGACAAGCACCAACAGGCTCAGGAGATTGAAGCCGGCGTGGGTGAAGATGGCCGGGCCCAGCCGACCCCGGCTGATCCGGAGGTGAGCCAGCACTACCCCGAACAGGAAAAGCTGGGGCACAAGCACCGCCGCCGACTCCAACGGCTGGACGGAAGAGATTCCCACCAAGTGGAAGGCGGCGAACGCGGCCGCCGATCCGAAGATGACTCCCCGCCTTTGAAACCTGGCCCCCAGGGCGTCGATCAGGATTCCACGGAACATCAGTTCCTCCAGGACAGGTCCGATCAGGCCGATCAGGAGGAACAGCGCCATGCGACTGTAGAGACCTCCAATGGCGGCGACTTCTCCCGAAAGGGCCTGGGGCTCCGTCTCCAGCCCCACCAGGCGGGCCATCGGCAGGAAGACGATGGCCAACGCTACCTGCAGTCCCACTCCCAGTGCCAGCATCGTCAAGTCTCGACCCTCCACTACGAACCCGAGTCGCCGGTAGTCCCTCTGACGAGTTCTCCCCACCAGCGCCACCGCACCCGCCGTCAACAGAAACTGGCCCACCAGGGCGTCTATCACCTCGCTGCCGGGGCCGATCCCCAGCCCCAGTATCGAACCGACCAACCCGGCGAAAGCGATCAATGCCAGATCGGGGATGGTCCACCGACCCTGAGCCACTTGGTCCTGCACTGAACCCAAGGCTAGACCCTCAGTGTCCCCCCGCATCCACCGTCCGGCGCCGCTCGGCTAGTAGATCTTCAACGCCCGGCGGTTCGTCCAGTCCAGCCGGATCAGCTCGCAGGAGTCCGGGAAGCGATCATCCCCGCACAGGCGGCGCAGCATGCGGATCACCCCGCCGTGGCTGAATACCAGATGGGACCCCTCCCCCAGGCTGTCCAGAAAAACCATGACTCTCTGCAGCATCTGGGAGTGGGACTCTCCCCCGGGGGCGGCGAAGCCGTCGAAGGCGATCATCTGATCCCGAACTTGCTGGGATATGCCTTCCCAACTCAATCCCTGGAGGTCCCCGAAGTCGAGTTCCCGCAGCGCCGCGGATTGGATTGGCTCCCCGTAGGCCAGGCGCGCGGTCTCCAATGCCCGGGAGAGGTCGGAACTCCACACGCCCGCGAAGCTCCGCCCTGTCAGGCTCTCGGCCAGCGCTCTTGCCTGGCGCTTTCCTCTTTGATTGAGGGGAGTGTCCACCCAACCCTGCAACAAGTGTCTGCGATTCCACTCGGTCTGCCCGTGACGAACCAACCAGAGCTCCATCACTAGAAATCTATCCCCCGGCGGGCCATGATCCCCCGGTCGAAGGCATGCTTCACTTTCACCATCTCCGTTACGGTGTCGGCCTCCTCAACCAAAGCGGCAGGCGCGTCCCTCCCGGTCAGGATCAAGCTGACGTGCCGGGGTCGGGTCCGGATCATCTCCACCACCTCCGCCGGATCGATCCACCCCCATCGGATGGGATAGGTGATCTCGTCCAGCAGCACCATTCGGTGCCTTCCCTCGGAGACCAAGCGGCGGGTGAAGGCCCACGCTTCCCTCGCCACCGCCTCGGTCTCGGACATGTTCTCCGAGTCCCAAGTGAAGCCATCCCCCAACGCCCACCAGTCCACACCCAATCGACGCCCGACCTTCTCTTCCCCCACTTTCCAGTCGCCCGACTTCAGGAACTGCACCACAGCCACCTTCCATCCCCGGGAGATGGCTCGCAGCATCGTTCCGAAGGCGGCGGTGCTCTTGCCCTTCCCATGGCCAGTGTTGACCAGAACCAAAGATGGGGCTCGTGCCGATCCCGGACCGGGACGCTCGGTGGGAGGTACATCCTGGGAAGCCATCAAGTCTCCTTCCGCCAATCCTAACGGTTCTCCATCTCCAGGGAAACGGGCTGTTCGCCCGACTCGTTGTCTGAGCGGAGCGGTATCACCACGACGCCGAACTCGGGGCCGGTTAGCACCCGGACCTCGGCGCCATAGTGGTCGCGCAGGGAACGTTCGGTGATCACGGTACGCGGCGGCCCTTCCAGAATGGCCCTCCCTCCCGCCATCATCACCAGACGGTCGCAGAACTGAGCGGCCAACGTCAGGTCGTGCAAGGCGCTGATCACCGTCAGATCCTGCTCACGACGTAGCCGATCGACCATCTCCATCATCTGCTGACCATGGCCGACGTCGAGCGACGACGTAGGCTCATCCAGGATGAGCAGGGGAGCTGCCTGGGTCAAGGCGCGCGCAAGTACCGCTCTCTGCAGTTCGCCGCCCGACAATTCGTCCAGACGGCGGGTCGAGAGCTTCTCCAAACCCAGGTCCTTCACCGCTTCCCGTGCGATATCCAGGTCGGTACCGGTCTCCCTGCCCAGCCAACCCATGTGCGCGGTCCGCCCCAGCAACACGTAGTCGGCCACTGCCATCCCCCAGGGAACCACCGGATGCTGGGGAACGACCGCCATCAGTCGAGCCCGCCGGCGAACCCGAAGGGTTTCCAAGTCGATCCCCCGGTAGACAATCTCTCCCGCCTGGGTCGACACCGCACCGGTTACCGCCCGCAGCAAGGTGGTCTTCCCGGCCCCGTTCGGGCCAATCAAGCCCAGCCATTCTCCTTCCTCCACAACCAGGCTGACCCCATCAACCACCCGCGCTTCCCCCAGGACCACCGAGACGTTCCTCACCTGCAGGCCGGTCACTCCAGATCCCCCGAGGTTCGCAGCACCATCAAGAAGAAGGGGCCTCCCAGGAAGGCGGTCACAACCCCGATCGGGAGTTCAGCGGGGGAGACAACGGTGCGGGCAACCAGATCGGCGGCGGTCAGAAATGCCCCTCCCATCAGCAGAGACAAGGGAATGATCACCCGGTAACTCCAGCCGGCCAGCAATCGGACGGTATGGGGAACGATGATCCCTACGAAGGCGATGAGGCCACTGACCGAAACCGCCGCCGCGGCGCCCAGGGTGGCGGCCGCCACCACGACCAACCGGACCACCCGGGGCGACAAACCCAAGGCGGCGGCCTCGTCATCCCCAACGGCCATCACGTCGAGCGACCGTCTGAACACCACCAACACCAACCAACTGGCCACCATGTACGGGAGGACCGCGTAGAGGTCGCCCCATCCCACTGTGACCAGCCGGCCAAGGATCCAGCTGTAGACCTCCCGGAGAGTTCCCACGTTGGTGAGTTGCAGAAAGGTCTGTACCGCGGTGAGGAAAGACGCCACCGCCACTCCGGCCAGCACCAGGGTCGTGGCGCTCCTCTGGGATCTTCCCCGGGTCCGGGAAAGGCCGTAGGAAAGAGCCACCCCCACCACGGCACCCAAAAAGGCCAGGGGGGCCAAGGGTATCGAGGGGAAGCCCCGGGAACGGAGGAGAATCGCCAGGGTGGCGCCCAAGCCGGCCCCCGCCGCCACCCCGAGCAGGTAGGGATCGGCCAGCGGGTTGCGGAACACTCCCTGATAGGCGGCCCCTGCCGCAGCCAGAGTGGCCCCGACCACCGCACCCATCACCGTCCTGGGCATCCGGATCTCCCACAGAATGGTCAACTCCCGGTGCGAGAGCGAGGTCTCCACCTCCAGGAAAGGCAACCGATCCAACAAAGCGGTCACCACTCCCCCCGCGTCCAGCCCGGCCGGGCCCACCAGGAGAGCGATGCCCAACACCATCATCCCCAGGGCCACGCCCAACACCAGCCTCCCCATCCCTACCCGGGAGGGGTGGACCGCGAGTTGGGATGGAGCCAACACGTTAACCCTTGGCGGCCAACTCGGCTACGGCGGCAGCGGCCACTTCCAGCAAATCCACGATCCGGGGACCCCAGCGAGAAGCCACGTCGTCATCGAGCTCGATCACAGCCTCGTTCGAGACCGCGCTCAACACCGACCAGCCGGGACGGGAGGCCACCGTCTCATGGTTCTGGCCGCAGCACAGGGTATCGGCTAGGAAGATCAGATCGGGGTCGACCTCGATGATGTACTCCGACGACAGCTGGGGATACCCGAAGCCCTGATCATCGGCGGGATCGGCTATGTTCTCCAGACCCAGCAGGGCGAAGAGCTGTCCTACGAAGGTGGAGGAGGTGACAGAGTACAGGTTCTGATCCAACTCGTAGTAATAGGTGAATGAGACATCCGGGCCGCCAGCAACTATCTCCCCGATTCGCTCCCGCATCGACGATATGAGATCGGCTGCCTGCATGGAGTTGCCGGTAGCCAGACCCAGCTGCTCGATCTGATGCCACACCTCATCCAGAGAGGCAGCGGCCCACTGAGTCATGGCGGGCGTCCCCAGCGCCTCCAGGGAAGACATGAGATCGCCGGGATCGTAGAAAGCAATCACCAGATCGGGGTCGAAGGCCGAGATGGCCTCGATGTTGGGAGCGAAGGCGGACAGATCGGTGACCGGCGCCGCCGGCGGGTGGTAGGAATAACTGTCCACGGCCACCACTTGGGGACCGGCGCCGATGGCGAACAGGATCTCGGTAGTGGTCGCCGACAGCGAGACGATTCGCTCCGGACGGGAGGAGATGGTCACCACTCCCAGCGAATCCTGCACCTCTGCCGGGAAGGGAGGAGACCCCACAGTAGTGGTGGGGTCTTGGGTGGTAGTGGTCGGGGCCGCCGTAGTGGTCGGAGCCGCCGTAGTGGTCGGAGCCGCCGTAGTGGTCGGAGCCGCCGTAGTGGTCGGAGCCGCCGTAGTGGAGGTGACATCGGCCGCAGAAGAGTCTTCTCCTCCGCAGGCTCCGAACGCCAGGGCCGACAATGCCAGGATCACCAGCCACTTTCCACCCAGACGCTGGGTGCTTACATACATAAACATCCTCCTTTGAGAGGAGGATGAAGGGAGAGTGTCAGACGGGACAACCCCGCCGACGAACTACACCTTCATCCGAGGTTCATCCGTCATCCCGGGACCAGGCGTCCTGGCTCGTCCCTTTTCGAAAGGGCTTGACAGTTGCGGGACAGCGCCGGACTTCAACCGGACTTCGCTGCAATCCCTGGGAAAGATCACCTTTGTCGAACGGCGATCGTCGACAATTATACCACCGCCGCCTGCCCGGAGGGAACGACCCGGTCCTTTTTCGAAGAGCCCACCCTCCGGAGCGGCTACCAACCGTCCCCCTCCTCAGGGAGTGTCGTCTTCCCCTTCCCCCGGTGCGGACGGATCCTCGTCCTCCTCCTCTTCCGGTGCGGACGGCTCCGCCTCGTCTAGGTCTCCCATCACCTCGCTTCTGGGGAGAAGGGTGGCGATCAGCGCAATCTCCTCCTCTCCTCGGAGAACATTCAGAACCAGTTGATCGCCCGGCACGCGATGACGGATACGGGCCGCCAAGTCGCTAATCCCTTTCACCGGACGGCCGTTCACCGCCACGATCACATCCCCAACCATCAAGCCTGCCGTCTCCGCACCTGAACCGGGGAAGACCTCCATGATCTCCACCCCCGCATCTCCCAGGGAGTCTCGCCCGCTGACTCCCAGGAAGGTGGTATGGACAGGCTCTCCCGCTATGAGGGCCCTCGCCACCCGGTGTGCGACATCCATGGGGACCGCAAAACCCACTCCCTGGAATTCCACCGGCTCCAAGGTGGTGGAGTCGGTGAAGATCGAGACGTTTATGCCGATCAGCCGGCCGTAACGGTCCGCCAGTGCGCCACCCGAGTTGCCCGGATACAGCACTGCGTCACTCTGGATCAGGAGCTTTCCGTCCACGATCCGATCGGTGGCGCTGATCACCCCGGACGTGACCGATGACTCCAAACCCCAGGGGCTGCCCACCGCCACCACCAGTTGGCCTACCCGGGGCGGATCGAAGACGAGCTCGGCGGCGACCAGCCCGGAGCGTTCCACCTTCACAACCGCCACGTCGCTGTCGGGATCGGTCCCCACCACCTCGCCGGGTAGGCGGTCGCCGTTGGAGAGCCGGACAGTCAACTCCGCCTCTCCGGCCACGACGGTTTCCACAACATGGGCGGCCGTGAAAATGTATCCCTGGCTGTCGAAGATAACCCCGCTGCCGGCGCCCTGCTCGAAGATGTTGTCACTGTTGATCTCAAGGTGGACCACGGAAGGAACCAGCCGGTCGGCCACATCCGCCACCGGCTCGTCGGTGACCACCAGATCGGGCGGAGGTACTACCTCCGGCGCCTGCTGGATCTCTACAGCCGTCGTCGAGGGTGCTGAGGTAGTGGTCGCCGGCAGGGTCGTGGGGGGTGGCGAAGTGGTGGTGGGAATGGTCTCGGTGGTGGTTGCCACCGAAACTTGTTCGGAACCCGAATCCTCAGCCACCGTTCCGGGGAAGAAGAGGCCGGCGGCGAATCCCGCCAGCAGCAGGGCTGATCCGGCCACAGCCATCATTTTCCACCCCATCTCCCGAAAGGCGCTCCGTTCCCTGAAAGGACGGGACTGTTCGGAGACCGGGGAGACAGCCGGAGGGAGATCTCCTTCGGCCTCGGAAGGGTGTTCTGCCGGACCCTCCGAGTACGTAATGTCCTCGATGGTGGCGCCCTGTGGTTCGGGCTGGTCGATCCCCTCTTCGGTTGGAGAGGCACCGTCAGCAGAGGCCGGAGGAGAATCTCCGGAGTGATCTTCCCCCGGTTGACAGGACTCTTTTTGGGAGGAGGGCTCGGGTGGCAGGTTTTCCGTCATTACTAGTTCGTTATAGCCGAGTTTATGGTAAAGCCGTCATAAAGGTGCCAAGCCCACTCAATCAAGGGGATTGATGTCGGGCGGCGCCACGCCCGCCAGGACGTCGCGTGAGGGGATCCACACCACCATCACCGTTCCGCCTCCCTGCCTGCCCAAAGCAACCAGTGTCCCTCCGTGCAACTCGGCCAGATGCCGGGCTATGGCCAGTCCCAGCCCCCCTCCCGAAGGGGAATCCCCGGACAGCAGAGCGGGATCAAGCCCTGGACCCCGATCCGCCACGGTCATCCACGCCCATCCGCCCCTCTCACCGCAGCTGAGTTCGAGAAGGCTTCCCGGCGGGGAGGCCGCGATGGCGTTGTCGAGAAGGTTCTCCAATATGCGGACGAGGGCAAGCCCGTCTCCCGACACGGGCGTGGGGCGGGTGTCCACCACCACCCGCACATCCCTCTCCTCGGCCAGAGGCTCCGTCGCCTGAGCGGTGGAGACCAGGAGATCGGCCAGATCCACCTCGGAGATCTTGGCGAAGCCCACTTCCAACCGGGCGGCCTCGAGCAGGCGGTCGATCATCTCCGACATTCTCCGAGCGGCGCGGGACACCACTTCCCCCGTCTCCCTCCAGTCGTCTACCGTGGCATCGGAGTCGGCCAGGCTCACCTCCAGATTTGACCGGATCACCGCCAATGGATTACGAAGATCGTGGGAGGTGGAGGCCAGGAACTGCTGCTGCAGTCGAAACGACCCACTCAGCCGGTCAAGCATGGCGTCGAAGGTCCCAGCCAACCGGGTTAGTTCGTCGTCGGGTCCGGAGAGGTTGATCCGCCGAGTCAGGTCCTGCGCCTGTATGTTCTCGGCCACTTCCCTGATCCTGTTTATGGGGCGGAGGCTGCGGCCGGCCAGAAACCAACCCATGACCAGGCTGAGCAGGAACATCCAAAACAGTCCCCAGAGAATGGGACCGGTGATGTCCTCAAGGATCCGCTCCCGGAGCACGGTCTCCACCGTCTGGAACTGCCTCATCTCCAACTGGGGGATGATGAAACGCACTCCTCCCCTGATAACCGTCTCCCCCGGCCTCAGCACCAGGCCCATCACTCGTTCGTTCCGGAGGCCGTGGCGGATCACGAAGAAGAGGGTTATCACAGCGGCCGAACCCAGTGCGAACACCACCACCGAGGAGAGCACCGAGAGACGGAAACGGATGGAGTGGAATACCGAGGGCAGTTTCATAAGGTCCGCACGGGATGATCGTCTTCCGACAACACGTATCCCCTTCCCGGGACGGTGTTGATAACCGGCGGGTCCCCCAGTTTCTTGCGCAGGTTGGAGAGGGTCATCCGCACGGTGTTGGTGAAGGGGTCGGCCGCTTCGTCCCACACATGTTCCAGGAGGGTCTCTTGGGAGAGCACTTGGCCTGAGCGGATCATGAGGTATTCCAGGAGGGAGAACTCCTTGGCCGTCAGCCGAAGGGGTCGGCCGCCCCGGGAAGCCTCGAAGCGGGCGGTGTCGAGTCGCAGATCCCCCACCTCCAGTATGGGACTGGTGTCTTCCTCTCGACGCAGAACCGCTCGGACCCGGGCTTGGAGCTCGGCAAAGGCAAACGGCTTCACCAGGTAGTCGTCCGCTCCCGCGTCCAGACCTCCCACCCGGTCCTCCACGGCATCGCGAGCGGTGAGCATCAACACCCGGGGCACCCGACTCTCGAAGGTGACGAGCGACCCGTCCACCAGGCTTCGACAGAGGTCCACGCCCTGGCCATCCGGCATATTCCAATCGAGGATCACCAGGTCGTAGCCAGCGGAGACCAGCCTGAGAGAAGCGTCTTCCAGAGTGTAAGCCACATCCACCGCATAGCGACTGTGCCGCAGTCCCCGGGCGATGGCATTGGCCAGATCGGCCTCGTCCTCCACAACCAGCAGTCTCATGCCTTGAAAAATACCCTTCCGGCGGAGAAATGAGACATGCCCTGGATTCGACGCCCCTCCTGCGGTTAGCATCCTGGCAATGTCAAGATTCCGGGGCGCCGCCAACCGGTCCCGCATCCGCTCCCTCCTGGAACAATTCGTCAGCATCCACTCGGTGAACCCCGCCCTCGACGGCGGGCCGGGCGAGGCGGAGCTGGCCACCGCCCTCTTCGATTACCTGGAGGCGGCCGGGATGGATCCCAGTCGACAGCCGGTCGCTCCCGGTGGAAGGGACAACATACTGGCCGGTCTGGAGGGCTCCGCCGGGGGGCCTCTGTTGATGTGGCAGGCGCATCTTGACACCGTGACGCCCTCGGGGAAGGCCTGGCCCGAGGCGGTGGTGGAAGGGACGCGGGTGCACGGGCGGGGAGCCTGCGACACTAAGGGCTCCCTGGTTGCCATGGTGGAGGCTTTGCACATGGTGTCGGACCTCGACCCTAGCGAGCGCAGTTCCATCCTGTTCGTGGGAGGGATAGACGAAGAGGTGTCGGGCATGGGGGCAATGGCCCTGTGCCGGGAACGATCCGACATCGACATGGCCATTGTAGGGGAACCAACCGGCCTGGAGTTGGCCACCGCTCACAAGGGAGTGCTCCGCTTCGAGATCGAGACGGTCGGCTCCCCATCCCACTCCTCCAAGCCCCATCTGGGCGTGAACGCCATTCACAAAATGTCCCGGGTGCTCGATGCCCTGGAGAACCACTACATCCCCACCTTGGCAGAGATCAACCACCCGCTGGTGGGAAGCCCGACCATCAACACTTCGCTGATTCGGGGAGGTACGGCGTTCAATATCGTCCCGGCCCAGTGCGTGATCGGTATGGACCGTCGTGTCAATCCCGGGGAAGACTCCAAGGAGATTCTGGGTGACATTTCAGAACTGTTGGCGGGCTTGGCCGAGAGTGGGATCGAGACACGCCTGCATAAGGCTTTCCTGGATATGGGACCCCTGGACACCCCGGTCGACCACCCCTTGGTGAAGGTCCTGCAATCAGCGCGCCGGTCGATCCTCGGTGACCCGGGAATGCCGATCGGGGTCCCCTATGGAACGGATGGCGCGTGGTTCGCCCCCCAGGGCATACCTTCGGTGATCTTCGGGCCGGGCTCCATAGATCAGGCCCACTCAGACGAGGAGTGGGTGGAGATCGAGGACACCGCTCTCGCCGCCGAGATCATCGCCGAGACAGCAGTGCTGATGGCCGGTTGATCTCCTAGCTCTTGGGCAGGTCGTACACCTGTGCCGTGTATGCGCCGTCCACCACCAGGTTTATCCCGCTCACATAGCGGGCGTCGTCGGAGGCCAGGTACAGGAAGGCCGAGGCTATGTCGTCGGTGGCCGCCAGGCGGTTCATCGGCACCACTGGGAACCCTTCGGCCCGCCATTTGTCCATCAACTCCTCGCCGGCTATGTCCACTGACTGCTGTGTGTCCGCCGGGCCGGGGCTGACGCAGTTGGCCCGGATATTCCAGGGCGCCAGTTCCACCGCGATCGCCTTGGCCAGGGAGACGATCGCCGCCTTGGCCACGCAGTAGGCGGTGAAGTTTCGCCCGTGCCCCAGGGCGCTGATGGATGAAGTGAGGAGGATCACCCCTCCGCCGGTCTCCTTCATCGCCTGCGCCGCCCTCTGCGAGAGCGTGAAGTAGGCGTCCAGGTTGACGGACATCACCCGACGCCAGTCATCGTTGCTCATCTCTATGAAGGGAACCTGTACCCAAGCTGCCGCGTTGGAGATCAGCACGTCAAGCCGCGGGTCCACAACCAGCGCCTGTTGGATCGCCGACTCACAGGCCTCCGTCTCGCCCAGGTCAACGCAGATGGGGACCGGGTTGGCCCCCAGTTCCGCGACTACGGGCGCCACCGCATCCAGCCGTTCGGGCCGGCGGTCCACCAGATACAGGTTGGCGGCCCCCTCGGCCGCGAATCGCTCGGCCGTCCGACGTCCGAAACCACTCCCCGCTCCGGTGATGAAGATGTTCTTGCCAACGAAGCGGGCACTGTCGGAGGACTCTGATCCTCCCTGTAGGGCGGGTGTGCGGGCCTGGGATCTGATACTGCGGGACATCTTATCCTTCCAAGACGGGGAGGGTGACACCGGTGGGATGAGACGAGTTGTGAAGCACGGTTTGGGTCGCCGGACGGCTAGCGGTGGAAGGCTCGGTGAACAGCGGGCCTCCGGTGTTCATGTTACGGTCCCACTGTGGGAAGTCGGAGCTTCCCAACACCAGCCGGACGCGGTGTCCGGCCGGGATCAGTGCGCCAACCGGACCCAGGTCGATGGTGTACCGGTAGACCTCGTCGGCCCGGATAGGTCTGGGATCCGAAAGCGAGTCCCGATACCGAGCCCGGATTATCCCCTCCTGAAGATTGGTAGAGACGCCGGAAGAGTCGACAACGCACAACCGGGCAGTCCAATCGGTGTCGGCCGCGGTGGTGGCTGCCCACAGAGTGACCCTTACGTCACCCATCAGGGTCATCTCCTCGCGCAGGGGTTCAGAGGTGTACACCAGCACCATCCGGGAGGCTTCCGCCACATGTTGGTCGGCCGGGCCCATCGGGGTGATGGTGTCGAAGCAGCAGGAGTGGCCTCCCTGGCTGGGGGTGGCGAGGGCCGGATCGTAGACGAACAGGTCAGGAGGCTCCTCGCCGGGACCCTGTCGGCTCAGTGAACCATCCCCGAACTTGGAGTTGGCCCGCCCGCCCGAGTGGATGAACCAGTCCTGGTACTCCACGCCCGAGGGAGGCCAATCGTCATAGTGACGCCATCCCCCGTTGTAGAGATGCACGGTGACCGGGCTGTCAAGCACTCCGGTGTCCCGCCCCTTGATCGTCTGGTCGAACCAGCGGATGTGCCAGTCATCGATCCCGATCGTGTCGGGAGGGCGGCCCTCGGAGGATCCCACGGGGCTCCAGGGCATGTGGGTCCAGGGGCCGAGCAGCAGTTTCTGTCCCTGGCGGGCCCGGGCGGCGCCCGCAGCGGCGCTCAGGCCCGAGAAGTTGGCCACCGTCCCGGAGACGAAGACGTCGTACCAGCCGCCCACGTGCAGAGCGGGGACGGTGATCCGGCTGTAGTCCCCGTCGATAGACCACCGCTTCCAGTAGTCGTCGTAGGTGCAATGCTCCAGCCAGTCGTAGAACCACGGTGCGTAGCCGTCCGACAGGGGCGGGTATTCCTTGAGGGGGGTGAACCAGAACCACCCGGGCGCCTCGGCCAGCGAAGCCCCCAAAGACTCGAACGCGGCCCGGTCACCGGCTCTGTGGGCGGTGTCGATGGCAAGCAGGTTCGCCCAGTAGAGAATGAAAGCCAGAGAAAGGGCTCCACCGTTGTAGGTCCATCCCTCGTAGTACTGGGAAGCCGTGAAGGCCGGAGCGATCGCCACCAGGCTGGGAGGACGCTCGACCGCGGCCAGCAACTGGGTGGCGCCCACGTAGGAGAAGCCCCACATCCCCACCTGGCCGTCGGAGCCGGGAAGTCGGGCCGCCCACTCCACCGTGTCGTAGCCGTCGGCGCTCTCATGGCGATAGGGGTAGAACTCCCCTTCCGACATCGCCCGTCCCCGGGTGTCCTGGATGACCACCACGTAGCCTTGAGAGGCGTACCAGATGGGATGGGCATGGCCGAACGGCATGGTGGCGTTCCGCTTGTCGTATGGGGAGCGCATCAGGAGCACGGGCAGGAGAGCGTCCGTTACCGGGCGATAGACGTCAGCGTACAGGATGGTCCCGTCTCGCATCCTGGCCGGGACATCCCTCTCGACGGTTACGTCCGGCACTCCCGGCCACGGGCGCGGACCGGTCACCGGAGAACCCGCTTCTTCATCTGATAGCATCCCTTCGGTGGGCAACATCGCTGCCGTGGTACTGGCCGCCGTGGCAGGTGGCGTGGCGACCGCCGCCACTCTGGATCTTGCCCGCGACCTGCGGAACAGACCCCGACCCCACCTGTCAGCCTACACCGCCGGCATGGCCATGTTCGCCGTCGCTGTGTGGGCCCTGTTCTCGGGCCTGGGATGGGGATGGACCGGCCTCAGCTACCGTATCTTCTTCCTGTTCGGCGGGGTCTTGAACATCCCTTTCCTCGCGCTGGGATCGGTGTTCCTCTCCGTGGGCCGCAGGATCGGACACGTCATGGTGGTGGGGCTGTTCGGCTTTTCCGCTATGGCAACCACCTTGGTGAGCGTCACTCCCTTCGCTCGGCCTGTGCCCGAAGGGGAGATCCCGGCTGACATCTTCCCCTCAATCGCCGAAGCCGGATTCGGTCCCCGGCTGCTGGCCGCCATCGCCGGAGGCCTCGGGACATTGGTGCTGGTCTCGGCCGCCCTGTGGGGCGCGGCCCGATTCCGGAAGTCCAATCCGCGGCGCGCCGCGGCCAACCTGGTGATCACCGCCGGCGTGCTGGCCGCCGCCACCGGAGGGACCATCCTGGGGTTTCTCCACGAGTCCTCCGCCTTCTCGGTCTCCCTTCTCGCCGCGGCGTCCCTCATCTGGTGGGGCTACCGGCTGGCCGCCGCCAGCGCGAAAACCAACTAGGCGGAGAATATAGCGCGGAATCTCGGGGTCGAAAGCACCAACAAGAGGACAACCAGCATGGGGATGGCCGCCACCAGATTGAGCGAGCCGTACCCGATCCCGCTCATCAGAATCCCTGCACCCACACTGCCCAGCATCACCGTCGTCCAAGTCGCCCAATCAGCCACTCCCCCCAGCACTTGGCGAACGTCGGCAGGCGCGGAGGCAAACAGCATGGATGTGCCAGCTATGAAACACAGGCACCATCCCAATCCCAACAGAAACAACCCGGCAATCAGGGGGAGATAACCGTCATACGGCGCGGTTCCCGACAGGAACAACGAATACCAGGTCACCGCCACTCCCAGCCCCAGCGCCGGCAAATGGCCGGTACGGTCCACGAACCTCCCCACCAGTGGGGCGAATGCGAACATTCCCACCGCGAGCGCCGACATCACCAGCCCCACCACCTTCAGATCGTAATCGGTGTCCTCGATGTGAAGAGGGGTGGCGGTCATCACCAGCACCATTGTCGCCTGGGCCGACAACAACAAGAGTATGGCGATTTGCACTGGAGGGAGACCTAGGCCGATACCCGCCCGTCGTTTGACCGGAAAACCGGATTGGGTGGTTACTTTCACCCGGGAGGGGTCAAGCGGAAGCGCAGTCCAGAGGAGCAACCAGCACAGAAGGAAGCCAGCGATGGCGACCAGGAAGGCTCCCCCGTAGGGTGTGCCCATCCCTTTCTCCACCATCCGACCTATCCAATCCACTAAGTTGGCGCCGATCAGAGAGCCGAGGGTCCCCGCCCAAACAGCGAGACCCAGTGCCCATCCCCTTCGTTCTTCCTCGGCCAGTTCAGCGGCCGTGAAACGCGCCAGATGGACGGCGCCGACGCCTCCGCCCACCAGCATCGCCCCACCCACCAGCAGCCAATACGCCTTTGCCATCAACCCCACCAGTTCCAGAGTCGCTCCCAAAGCTGACACGAGCGGGCCTTTCAACACAATCAGCCGCCGCCCATGGCGGGCGCTCAGCCATCCGAACAAGTTGGCCCCCAGTGCCTGTCCCAGGGCGCAGGCCGCCAGCGGCAAACCGGCCAGCATGTTCGATCCGCTCAGAGACCTGGCCGCCACCGTTACCACGGTTATAGTCGCGAAGAAGGCCGCCCAATTCAGGACAGAACCGGAGAACAGCACATAAGCCAGACGGCGCGGGACGGCATTGAATTCAAGATCGGTAGCCCGAGGCTTCAATGCCCTTTGATTTTATTGGCGCAACCTATCCGGGTCGCCGTCAACCCGCACCCCCTCTGTTCACGGTGCCGTCCAACCCCGGGTGATCCTAAATCAATCCTGCAGTTCTCGGATCTCCTGCGGGACTCCCCAGCCTTCTCGGTCCGCGCTTCCGGCAGCGGCACTTCCTCATCTGATGGCGTTTGTCGCCTGGCCGCCAGCACCGCCAACGGGCTACTGGGAGGAGAGCACGGCTCGAAGGCGCGGCTTAGATAGAACCACCAGAAGGATCACCAGCATCGGAACGGCAGCCGCCAGATTCAGCAAACCGTATCCGATCCCGCTCATCAACATCCCCGCACCCACGCTCCCCAGCATCACCGTCGTCCAGGTCGCCGAATCCGCCACTCCCTCCACCACCTGCCGGACGTCCACAGGCGCCGAAGCAAACAACATGGAACTGCCGGCCACAAAACAAAAGCACCATCCCAGACCCAGCAGGAACAGGCCGGCAATCAAGAGGTAATACCCGTCATAAGGCGCATTTCCCGACACAATCAGGGACCCCCAGGTCATCACCACCCCCAAGCCGAGGGCTTGTAGATAGCCGATGCGGTCCACAAGCTTTCCGACCAAGGGTGCAAAAGCGAACATCCCCACACCGTGGGTCGAAATGACCAGGCCCACGACACCCAACCCGTAACCCCCATCCTCGATGCGAAGGGGGGTGGTGGTCATCACCAGCACCATGGCCGCCTGCGCCGACAACAAGGCCAGGATGGCGACCTGCACTGCGGGGATGCGGAGAGCAGAGCCGACCGATTTGCGGACCGGAGGGCCGGGCGGGGTGGTCACCGCCACCCGGGAAGGATCGGGGCGAAGCGCCGCCCAGAAGATAAGCCAGCACAGAAGGAACCCCACTATTGCTAGGAGGAAGGCGCCGCCGTAGGGAGTGCCCAACCGGTCCTCGACCATCCCCCCCACCCAATCCACCAGGTTGGCCCCCACGAGAGAGCCGACCATACCCGCCCACACAACCAGCCCCAGTGCCCATCCCCTCCGCTCCGACTCGGCCAGTTCAGCGGCGGTATACCGGGCCAGATGGATAGCGCCCACGCCTCCGCCAACGAATACCGCCCCTACCACCAGCAGCCAGTAGGCGCCTGTCACCACCCCGACCAACTCCAACGTCGCCCCGAACGCGGAAATCGGCGAACCCTTCAACATGATGAATCGCCGGCCGCGCCGGGCGCTCAGCCGCCCGAACAGATTGGTTCCCATCGCCTGACCGAAGGCGCCGGCCGCCAGCGGCAACCCGGCCAGCATGGTGGATCCGCTCAATGCCCGGGCTGCCAATGTGACCACGGTGATAGTTGCGACAAATGCCAACCACGTCAGGACGGATCCGGAGAACAGCACATACACCAGACGCCGCCGGACGGCGGTGAGATCAAGGTCGGTAGCCGGAGGCTTCAATCCCCTCCGATTGTATTGGCGCAGCCGCCCAGGGACCCCCAATCCCCACCAGGCTTTCCCGAAGGCCCACGGCGAAGACCGGTGAGACTTCGACCGGTAACCTGTTGCTTCACTCCCATGCGATTGTATTAGCGAGCCGCCCGACCGTGAATCCGTCCCCACCACCGCCTTCATCCATCTCTGGCCCGGAGACCTTGGGAGTGATTCTGGCCGGCGGCCGTTCCCGGCGGATGGGAAGAGACAAGGCGTTGACTCTTCTCGATGGGCGCACCCTGTTGGACTGGGTAGCGGCGGCCCTGTCCCAGGTGGTCTCCGAGGTGATAGTGGTCGGTCGCGAGGAGGCAGAAGGCATTCGGGCAATCCCCGACGCCCTGCCGGGAGGTCGGGGTCCGAGCGCGGGCATCGTCACAGGCCTGGCGGCGGCGGGGGGAGATTCCATCGTGGTGGTCGGGGTGGACCAGCCCTGGGTCCGGCCCGCCACCCTGGCGGCCCTCCTCGGAGTCCGGCCCCAACCTGCCATCCCGATGGATGGACAGTACCAGGTCACCTGCGCCACTTACTCGGCCCCTTCGCTGTCTCTTTTGACCGCAATAGCGCGTGATCAACGATCGCTCCAGCCCGAGGCTCCCCTTCTCGAAGGAACCGTGGTTTTCCCTGAAAGCTGGCGCTCCTGGGGCGAGGATGGCAGGTCGTGGTTCTCCGTGGACTCTCCCGAGGATCTCCGGGAAGGCCTACGTCGCTACGGTGTCCCCGACGCCTCATCCCGACCCGCTGGGTAGGCCGACTAGGAGCATGGTGACTCTCCCTGAAGGCGTTCGGGATCGAGTTCTTCGCTCCTCAGGGCAACCCAAAGATAGGGAGCTACCGCCGCCACCGACAGGGCCGCAGCGACGTACGTGTAGCCGACTCCGGCCCATGTAGCCACGAGCCCTCCGACAAGGGCGCCAACTGGTATCGCCCCGTGGACTACGAACCAAAAGCCCGTCAAGACGCGTCCGAGAACGTGATCAGGCACCGCTGACTGGCGATAGGTAATAGCCACAACATCGAATTGCGCACCCAACAGACCTACCAGAGCCAATCCCAACCCTCCCAGCAGAGGGAACCAGGACACCGCTACAAGAAGGAAACCACCTGTGACGCCAACCAAGGCGCCGACGCAGATTCTCGCCCGCGGGAACCTGGCAGTTATGGAGGGGGCGACGACATAACCGAGAAAGTACCCGACAGCCAACCCACCCATCGTCAACCCAAAGCCGAAACCGGTCAAGCCGAATCGGTCCTGGGCGATCAACACCAGAACCGACAGTCCGGCAGCGGTTGCGAAGTGAAGAGCCCCTGCGCCGACCATGAATGCCCGTAGCACCGAGTCGCGCCACACCCGCCTGACACCTTCGACCGTCTCAGCCATCAAACCTGCAGTGCGATGTTCAGATGGTGTCCTGCTGGCGCCGCGGGGCAACCCCAGAACAACCATCCCCGCTGCCAGGAAACTGAGCGCATCCACCCCCAGGGGCGCCCAAGCCGCCAAAGCAAACAACCATCCCCCGAGCGGAGGCCCTACGAAGCGTTGAACCAGGGTCTGGGTTCCATAAAGCCGACTGTTGGCGGCGTCCAGCTGCTCCGGCCTCACCAGGCCCGGCACCAGAGCAAGCCCGGCGGGATCGAAGAGAGTCTCACCGACTCCAACCAGTACCAGCAAGGCATAGAGGACAATGATTGACTCGCCTCCCAGGAAGACATAGAAAGCGGCAATTCCCATCAGACCGGCTCGGCCGAGTTCGGCGAGAACCATCACACTTCGCCTATCAACGCGATCCACGATCGCACCCGAGAGGGGTCCGATCATGATCCAGGGGAGTCCCGCGGCCACAGTGAGTCCACTTATCGCCAGCGGGTTCCGGGTATTCGAAGCGGCCAGCAGCGGGATCGCCGCAAGCAATACTCCGTTTCCTACATTCGAGATCGTATAACCGGTGAGCAGCCTGTCGTAGGCGCGGCCCAGTCCGCCTCTCATCGGGGCGTTGGGCCGTGCCCGCACCCGGCATGGCCGTACGCGGGTGCAGTGTCAAGCAGGCGGGCGCCTAACGCACCCAACAGGCGGCCTCGTGTTCAGGTTTCCTGGCTTCCAGGGGCGGGGCCGCCTCACGGCAGCGCGGCTCGGCAAGAGGACACCTGGTATGGAAGCGGCAACCCATGGGCGGGTGGATCGGGTCCGGCGGCTCGCCGGCGATCACCTTCACCGCCCTACCGCGCTCGATCCTCGGATCGGGTATCGGGACGGAAGACAGGAGGGCTTCGGTGTAAGGGTGGATCGGGAACCGGTACACGCAATCCCCCTTCGCCACCTCGACCAGCTTGCCCGCGTACATGATGCCGATCCGGTGAGAGATGTGGCGTATAACAGCCAGGTCGTGGGCGATGAAGATGTAGGTCAGGCGCAACCGCTTCTGAAGGTCTTGGAGCAGGTTCACGACCTGCGCCTGAATAGATACGTCCAAAGCGGACACCGGCTCGTCGGCGATGATCAAATCCGGATTCAGCGCCAAGGCCCGCGCTATAACGATTCTCTGACGTTGACCACCGCTGAACGCATGCGGGTACTTGTACATGTCGTCTGGATTCATCCCCGTCAGTTCGAGCAACTCGACCACTCTTTCCGTGGCCCCCTTGGCGCTCTTGAACCGTCGGTGCACCACCAGAGGTTCGGAGATGATCTCCCGCACCTTCATGCGAGGATTGAGGCTTCCATAGGGGTTCTGAGGGATCAGTTGCATATTCCGGCGTATCGCCCGCCGCTCCCGCCCCTCCACCTCGGTGATGTCGCGCCCGGCGAATTTCACACGGCCGGAGGCAATGGGGACCTTCCCGAGAATGGCCCTTCCGGTCGTGGTCTTGCCCGAGCCCGACTCCCCCACCAGCCCGAAGGTCTCACCGCGATCAATGGTGAAGCTCACGTCGTCGACTGCGGTGAGCTGTGTCCGGTGTTGACCCCAGAAGCCCTCTCGGCCGACGTCGTACTTGACCGTGAGCCCCTGAAGTTCCAGCAGAGCGTCACTCATGCCTGGCCCCTCGCGGTGGGAGGGTTCTGGACTTCTCGACCGCTCAGAGGATTCCAGCAGGCATATGCCCGACCCGCCTCAGATAGTTGGAGTACCGGGGCCTCGGACGCACAGCGGGTCGTTGCGTGAGGACATCGAGGGGTGAAGCTGCAACCGCTACCGATATGCCGAAGATCAGGAGGATGACCCTCGATCGCCATCAGGCGATCCGCCTTGACGTCGAGACGAGGCGTTGATCCCAAGAGAGCGGCGGTATACGGGTGATGAGGTCGGTGAAACAGTTGATCGGCCGTCCCCGACTCGATGATCTCCCCCGCGTACAGCACTTTGAGAAGGTCGCAGGCCCCGGCCACCACTCCCAGGTCGTGCGTGATCAGGAGGAGGGCCAGGCCCAGGTCTCTCTGGAGAGAAGAGACAAGTTCCAGGATCTGCGCCTGGGTGGTCACGTCAAGGGCCGTGGTCGGCTCGTCGGCGATCAGCATCATCGGATCACAGGACAGGGCGGTGGCGATTACCACCCGCTGCTGCATACCCCCGGAGAACTCGAACGGATACTGTCCGAGACGGCGCCCCGGGTCGGGGATCCCAACCTTCTCCAGAAGATCGCCCGCCCTGGTGAAGGCTTCCCTCCTCCCGATGTCCAGGTGTCTGGTCATGACCTCGGTCATCTGGGTGCCAATGGTGAGGATCGGGCTCATCGACGCCATCGGATCCTGGGACACCATGCTGATCTCCCGACCCCGGATTCGGCCAGCCACCCTCTTGTCCAAAAGCGACCGGCCCCTCCACAGAATCTCGCCGCCTGCAATCCGGCCCGGTAGCTCGATCAGCCCAAGAGCCGCTCGCGCCAGCGTGCTCTTGCCCGATCCCGACTCACCCACGACACCCAGGGATTCACCCGCGTCGACGGTGAAGGAGACTCCTCGGACTGCCTGAACAGTGCCTTCTCTAGTCGGGAAGACCACCTCGAGATTACGAATCTCCAGAAGGTGGTCGGAGCGGATCATCCCGACCAAGCCGAGGGGGCATCCGCCGCCGCCGCGAAACGCTTGGCGCTCTCCTGGGGATCGGCGGCCACTCTCAGCCATCCCGCCAGGAGGTTGATTCCCAACACCGCCACCGCGATGGCGAGCCCTGGAAAGATGATCAACCAAGGGGCGGAGAAGACATACTGGCGACCGATCGCCACATCGAGTCCCCACGACGTCTCCGGTGGCTGGATTCCCAACCCGAGGAATGAGAGGGCGGCCTCGGACAGAATCACATGAGCAGACTCGAGGACCGCCAGGGTCAGCAGCGGCGCGGTCAGGTTGGGGGCGATGTGGCGGATCATTATCCGAACCGGTGAAGCGCCGACCAACTCCGCCGCCTCCACGTATTCGTCCTCCCGCGCCGACAGGACCAGTCCCCGGGTCATCCGGGCGAACACCATCCAGATCCTGAGCGAGAGCACGATCGCCAGAGTCCAGAAACTCGGCCCCACCACGGCAAGGATCGTCAACGCCAGGAGAAGCCCCGGGAAAGAGAACAGCGTGTCGACGATGCGCATGATGAATGCGTCTGTTTTCCCGCCCCGGTATCCGGCCAGCAAGCCCACCGCCGTCCCGAAGATACCGGCCAGGGTCACCGACACCAGCGGGATGGTGAGGGAGATCCTTGCTCCGTGAACGATTCGGGACAGCACGTCCCGGCCCAGTTGGTCGGTACCGAGGAGGTGAGCCGACGAGCCGCCCTCGGCGTAGAAGGGCGGAAGCAACCTGGCGGCCAGATCCTGTTTGTTGGGATCGAGCGGAGCGATGATGGGAGCGAACAGTGCGGCCGATACCAGCAGCGCCAGGACCAGGACGCCGAACAACGCCGTGGGGTCCCGGACAATCCGCATCAGCCACCCCGCCCAGCGCCGGCGTTCGCTCCGGGAACCGGAAGAGACGGCGCTCATGACACCCGGTCGAACTTGACTCGGGGATCGAGCATCGTGTAGGCAATGTCCACGATGATGTTGATGGTGACCACCATGATCGCTACCACGAATACGACCGCCTGTACCAGGATGATGTCGTGCCGCTCGATAGCCTGCATGGCGGTGAACCCGATCCCCGGCCAGGCGTAGACCGTCTCGACCACCACCGCCCCTCCGGCCAGGGCACCGATCAACTCCCAGCCGGCGATGGTGATGGAGGCAATGCCCGCGCCCTTCAAGGCATGGACCATGACGATGCGAGCCCGCGACACTCCGCGGGCAGTGGCGTCTTTGACGTGCTGAGCGTTCAACTCGTCGATCATCGACGACCTGGTGACTAAGGCGATGCGGCCCACCACCGGCAGGCCAAGCACGACCGCCGGAAGCACCAGATGCTCGATCCCACCCGAACCGGAGGTAGGGAACCACCCGAGACCCACGCTGAAGAAGACGATGAACACCAAACCGATCCAAAACTGCGGGAGGGAGACTCCGAGCAAACCGAGGGTGACCGCCCCTCGATCCACCCAACCCCCCGGCCGCATCCCGGAGACAACCCCGATCACAACCCCAAGCAACACGCCGAAGGCGAAGCCGGCCGCCACCAGAAGAAGGGTGGGAGGCAGTCGCTCCAGGACAACGTCTATGGCGGGACGGCGTTGCCAGAGGGAGTCGCCCAGGTCGAACCGGACGGCATCTACCACATAGTCGCCCAACTGGGCCAGGATGGGTCTGTCCAAGCCGAGTTGGGATTCGAGGAGAGCGCGGTTCTCCTCTGTGGCCTCCAGGGGCAGCATCACCGCCACCGGGTCCCCGATGAGGCGGGTCACGACGAAAACCACCACCATTACCGAGATCACCACCAGGACCGCCTGAGACAAACGCTTCAGCAAGTAGCGGCCCATGGGTTCTCCCGTCTCGTTAGCTTCAACACCGGGCGCGTCACCCGATCCGATGATACGCCCGGTGTTGAATACGTCGGGGTGTACTAGGAAACTGCTATGTCAGTCAGATGGATCAAACCGTCGGCGCGGGCGGACCACTCGATCCGGTCTGTCCCGCCGTAGACGTTGGGAATGCTGATGAGCCACACATACCAGGCTCCGTCGTGTCCAGCCTGCCCGACATCCTGGTACAGCTTCAGCCGGGCGGCCTGGTCGATCTCCGTTCTTCCCGCGTCAATCCAATCGTCCGCCTCTGACGGATCCATGGAGCCGCAGCAACCCTGAGAGTGGTAATAGGCGGACAGCGTCCGGTCACCGTCGAACAGGATATTGTCATGCGGCACGAAGATGGCGTCAGGACGGTTCTCCCGATCGATGAGGCGGTCGATGTACTCGGAGAACTCGGGAATGAAGATCTCGGCGGTCACACCAACCTCTGCCCAGTACCCAGCCACCACTTCGGTGGTCTCCTTGTCAAGGAGCGAATTGCCCACCAGGGAGACCAGTTGGATCTCCAGATCCGAAGCGCCGGCTTCTGCCAGCAACTCACGGGCGCGGTCGGGGTCGTAGGGGTAAGGATCGAGATCGGGGTTGAATCCGAACCAGTTGGGATTAAGCATCTGGCCCTGCAGGATCTCTCCTATCCCCGAGAACAGGCTCTCCGCAATGGCTTCCTTGTCCACCGCGTAGTTGAGAGCCTGACGGATTCGCACATCCTCCACGGGACTACCGGCGCGGGCGTTGAGCGACACGATGAACTGCTTGAGCCCGGTCGGAGTACTCCACGTTTGAGCAACCCTCGCATTGTCCTCGGGAAGCAGGTCGACCATCAGGTCGATCTCGTCATTGAGGACGCCGGCCAGACGGGTCCCGTACTCCTCGATAAAGAGGAAACGCACGTTGGATACCGACGGGGCGTCACCCGGGTAATCAGGATCCGCCTCCAGTTCCACAGCGATGCCGCGTTCCCAGGAAACGAACTTGTATGGGCCTGAGCCAACCGGGTTCTCACCGAAGTCCTCGCTTTGCGACGCCTCGGGCGGAACCAGGTAAAGCAATGTCATCCTGGTTGGAATCAGCGGATCAGGTCCACTGGTGAGGATGTTCACCGTGTGCTCGTCCACCTTCTCGGCGCCCACCACCGTTCCGAGGTTGTCCTTGAGGGGTGTTGCGTAGTCCGGATCGATTATCCGGAGGACGCTGTGAACCACCGCGTCGGCGTTGAGGGGCTCACCGTTGTGGAAGGTGATGCCTTCGCGCACCGTGTACTGCCAGGTCCTGTCATCCACGGGTGTGCCAAGGTCAGTGGCCGCACCCGGCACCAGATCGCCGGCCGCGTTACGCGACACCAGTTTGTGGAAGACGTTGTCATTGATGGTGAACATGGCGAACTGGTCGACGGCCTGTGGATCGAGCGATCCGGGCTCGGTGCCCAAACCGATCACGATGCTTGCACCCATCGGTTCCGGCTCCGGGGCCGCAGTGGTAGTCGGCGCCGCAGTAGTCGTCGGGGCCTCGGTGGTAGCCGGCGCCTGGGTGGTAGCGGGGGCTTCGGTGGTAGTAGCGGCCTCGTCGTCTCCACAGGCGGCCAGTAACAGCGCCACCACCGCCAAGAGACCTACGAATCTTCTGTGTCTGGTCATTGGAGTGCTCCTCTCTTACAAATCGTCTATCTGTCGCTCAACTGCAACTCCTAGTGAGCAGGGGCGTCTCTCGACTTCAGCCTTTTGTCTATCCTAGTGTTGCCACTCGTTGCAATAACAAGAACAGCAAATAATTCCCTTACTGAGGGTGCCTCCGATGCCGTATACACTGCTATCGGACACTGGTGCGATAGGACGAACTTTCTTGGAAGGGTAGGTAATGGCGGGTACATACGGAGGAAAGAAGGCATGCCCGTTGCCGCCGGGTACCGCTGATTTCTACAGCGACGGCAAGTCGATCCCTCCCCGCGAGATGCGGGAAGCCGCCCTGGACGCACCCCTGGGCGACGAGCAAGAGGAAGGGGACCCGACAACCACCAGGCTCGTTGACCGGGTGGCCGAACTGCTTGGCAAGGAAAACGCCCTGTTCTTGCCCTCCGCAACGATGGCCAACGAGCTCGCCGTGGCGGTGCACTGCCGTCGGGGCGACGAAATCATCTGTGAGAGGTCCTCACACATAGTCACCTTCGAAGCCGGCGGCCCCGGTCTGCTGGCAGGAGTGCAGACACAGATGCTGGACGGTGAGAACGGCATGTTCGGCCCCCAACAGGTTGTCGCCGCTCTCCGACCCAAGGGCAATCTGTACATACCCGAGAGCGCACTGGTTGCTGTGGAGCAGACCGCCAATATGGGGGGCGGTGCGGTCTGGCCGCTGCACCAAATGAGGGCTGTCGCCAGGGTGGCCGCCGAAGCCGGGATCGCGACCCACCTGGATGGAGCGCGGCTAATGAACGCGGCCGTAAAGACCGGCGTATCGGCCAAGGACTACTCGGACGGCTATGACTCCGTCACTCTCTGTTTCTCAAAGGGCCTCGGTAGTCCCTTCGGGGCGGCTCTGGCCGGATCCGAGGAGTTCATCCGGCGCGCCGCGCGCCTCAGACAGATCATCGGAGGAGGATTACGACAGTCAGGATTCATGGCGGCCCTATGCCTCTATGCACTCGACCACAACGTGGAGCGACTGGCGGACGATCATCGCCGCGCCGCTCAGATCGCATCATTCCTGGAAGGATTGGCGTGGGTGGACACAGTCCTGCCGGCAGAAACGAACATCGTGATCTTTGACATTTCCCGGGACGGCCCGACCGCAGCCGACCTGGTAGCGGAGTTGCTCCTGCGCGGTTTTGCGGTTGGCGCCTTCGGGGAGAGGCGGATACGAATAGTGACCCATATCGGAGTGGATCAGGATGACACGGTCCGCCTGTGCACAGAGTTGAAGACCCTGCTCAGTCCCCCACCGGCACCGGCGGTGTAACGCTCGGGCACGATCGGACCCACTCCCTATGCGTTAGTGTTATTGGGAGGATCTGGCGGTAGATACGACCCTCGAGGAAAGGGGCTGGGATAATGGCGGGTACATACGGAGGAAAGAGGGCAGGCCCGTTGCCGCCGGACACCGCCGACTTCTTCAGCGACACCAAGTCGATGCCGTCCCGGGAGATGCGTAAGGCCGCCATGGAGGCGCCCTTGGGCGACGAGCAAAAGGGCGAGGACCCGACCACGACCGAACTCCTCGAACGGGTGGCCGAGATGCTGGGCAAGGAAGACGCCCTGTTCATGCCGTCCGCCACCATGGCCAACGAGATCGCGGTCGCAGTTCATTGCCGGCCCGGCGACGAGATAATTTCCGAGCGGTCTTCCCACCTGGTCAACTTCGAGGCCGGCGGGCCGGGTCTGCTGGCGGGAGTCCAGACACAGATGCTGGACGGGGTCAACGGCATGTTCGAGGCACACCAGGTTGCGGCCGCCCTACGACCCAAAGGCAACCTCTACATCCCCGAGACCGCGCTGGTGCTCGTCGAACAGACCGCCAATATGGGGGGCGGGGCGGTCTGGCCTCTTGAGATGCTGAGGGAGGTGGCCACAGTTTCGGCCGAGGCTGGAGTTGCCACTCACATGGATGGGGCGCGGCTGCTCAACGCAGTGGTGAAGACGGGGATATCAGCCAAGGATTACGCCCAGGGATACGACTCCGTCACCATCTGTTTCACGAAGGGCCTGGGCTGTCCCTTCGGCGCCCTCCTGGTTGGATCCGAGGAATTCATCCAGAGAGCCTGGAGACTCCGGCAGCTTCTCGGAGGAGGACTGCGACAGTCCGGGTTCATGGCGGCCCTTTGCCTCTATGCCCTCGACCACAATGTGGAGCGACTGGCGGACGACCATCGACGCGCCGCTCAGATCGCCTCAACCTTGCGAGACCTGGATCTGGTGGAGAGAGTCCTACCAGCAGAGACCAACATCGTGATCTTCGACATTTCCCAAGACGGCCCGACCGCCGCAGCGCTGGTCGACCTACTGCTGTATCGCGGCATCTTGGTTGGCGCCTTTGGCGAGAGGCGGATACGAATAGTCACGCACATTGGAGTCGACCAGAGCGACACCGACCGCCTCTGTGATGAGGTGAAGGTGCTCCTGTCCACCGGTTGAAAACGGGGACCCTTCGCCCCCTGCTGACCTGTCTGGCAGTCCTCTGCTGTTGCCTCAACCCGTCACGGGGCCGGGTTGAAGTTGGTCGGCGCCCGCCGGCTTCTGTCTCCCCAACCATCCCCCGGCGCCCAGCAACGTGGCTACGAGAACCAGCGGCAAACCGACCAGAGGGATCCGCAGCGCCAGCAGATATGCCACAGCTCCTACCACATATGCCGTAGACACCTCCCAGCGCCGCCCGAAGAGCCTGCCAACCGCCCGGCCCGCCGCCACGGCCACCGGGAGGTGGGAGATCAAGAAGGCCAGCAGCCACACTCCGGCCACGATGATCAGCAGGGGAACCGCCCCCACCACCAGGGGGGCCCATATGGGGACGGGAACCCAGATTGTCGCCGCTCCCAAAAGGGCCAAGGCCAAAGGAGGCGATAGGAACGCTATCAATCCCTTTCCCAGGCTTCGCAGCGGAAGATCGGTGGTCCGGTCTGCAGCTTCGGACACCCGTCCGGACGCCACGCGGATTATGACCAGACCGGCGGCCAACATGAAGAAAGACACGGAAAGATAGACCATCAAGCCAAAGGCGCGAAGGCGGACATTGGGAGGAAGGGCCCTGCGGTTGATCACCGAGCCTGCCACCCTTTCATCCATCATCTCCCCCGAGAACCGGTCGGCTCGATAATCGAGATCCCCGAGGATGGCCAAGTCGGGTCCGTCGGTAAGGCTCCGGGTCCGTATCTCGGCGTCGCCGGCTATCTCCCCACCCAGGCTCAAGTTTCGGAACAGGCCCCGGAGGTCTCTGCCGACCTTCCCCCCGGTGGTTCCCGACCAGGCCGCGGCCAGTATGTCCCTCCCCACCTCGCCGGTTGTCCGGAGAGACAGCGCCCCCACCACCAAATCTCCCCGCACCTGTCCGGAGATCACCAGTTCACCCGCCGCCCCTCTGACCGAGCCCTCCACCACTCCCGCAATCATCACCCGAGAGGCCAACACCGTGACCGAACCAGTCACCACCCCTTCTACGACCAACTCCTCCACCGCCACCACTACCAGGTCACCCTCCACCCTGCCCGACACACGAACCTGGTTTCCCACCGCGTAGAGGTCTTCGGGGACCACCTCATCCTCGAGGATCCATACCAAGTCCGACTCGGCGGTTGCTGCCATCGCAGGCGTAACCGGCATCAACATCCATCCCACCGTCACGACCGATATCCATATCCACTTTCGCCGTGGGACCCTCCGGGTTGGGCGGCCTCTTCGTCCCAGCATGGCCGTGAATCTACACCGGAACGCTGTCACCATCTCCGGAGGTAATCTGGCCAGATGCCCTCTGCACCAGACAGCAGCACCTCGATCGGGGTGGTCGTCCAGCCCGATGAGACTTCCACCACCCTGGAGATGATCAGAATGGCGGAGCAGGCCGGCGCTGGGACCGTGTGGTTGACCACGGGACGGCTCCGGCCCGACGCCCTCACGATCATGGCAGCCGCCTCCCAGTTCACAACCCGGATAAGGATGGGTACCGCCGTGGTCCCTATCTGGCCGCGCCACCCTCTGGCGCTGGCCTTGCAGGTGGACGCTCTGGAGTCCCTGGCCCCGGGACGGATCCGATTGGGGCTGGGCCCCAGCACACCTGCCGCCATGTCCCCCTTCGGCGCCGACTTTCGGCGGCCTCTCAGTCACATGCGAGAGTACCTGACCTGCCTCCGCACCCTCTTCAGAGAGGGCCGGGTGGACTTCCGGGGAGAATTCGTGAGGGCCAAGGGAAAGCTGGCGACCCCCCTCCCCACCGAGGTCCTTGCCTCAGCCCTCGGCCAGGGCGCCTTCCGCCTGTGCGGAGAGGCCGCCGACGGAGCGATCACCTGGGTCTGCCCACCCCGCTATGTGAAGACCACCGGTTTGCCGGCACTCCGGAGCGGCGCGTCCGCGGCAGACCGTGTTCCTCCTCCCGTCGTGCTCTGCGTTCCCACCCTGGTCACCCAGGACATCCATGAACTGCGGCGCGGCGCCCAACAGCACATAGCCCCGTACCGGGGCTTCCAGTATTACCGTGAGATGTTCCAGAAATCCGGCTATCCCCCCGGCGACGAAAAGCTTCCATCACCGCTGGTGGATGAGTTGGTGGTGCACGGGTCGGTCTCGGAGGTGGTCGCCCGGCTTTCGGAACTGGCGACCTGGAGCGAGGTCATGGTGTTTCCGCTCACCGGCGGGCTTTCCGACCGCCCGGGTTTCGAACGTTGTCTGGAGGCGATCGGAAAAGCAGGTGGAGGATGAGTCTGGGCATCGATTACCTGCGCTATGACGCGATGGGATTGGCAGCGCTGGTGGCCCGAGGGGAGGTTCACCCCAGCGAACTGTTGGACGAGGCGCTCCGGCGGTCCGAGGAGGTCGATCCCCATCTGGGAGCGATGGCGTCGACCATGGAGGAGGAGGCACGGAGACAGATCGCCCGCGGGGAAACCTCCGAACCCTTCGGAGGGACCCCCTTTTTGCTGAAGGATCTCCGGGCGCAGTACGCCGGTACTCCCACAAGCTCGGGGAGCAGGTTCTTCGCCGGGACGGTGCCCGAATACGACACCGAGGTGGTACGAAGGCACCGGAAAGCCGGGCTGGTGACCTTCGGCAAGACCAAGACCCCCGAACTGGGATGCAATCTCGCCACCGAGCCGCGGTGGGGAGGGCCAGCCCGCAATCCCTGGGATACCGCTTTGATCCCCGGCGGTTCGAGTGGAGGAGCAGCCGCTCTGGTAGCCGCCAGGGTGGTGCCTCTCGCCCACGCCACGGACGGCGGCGGGTCGATCAGGATCCCTGCAGCCTGCTGTGGGCTCTTCGGACTCAAACCCACCCGCGGGCGAACCCCTGCCGGACCCGACCGGGGAGAAGGCTGGGGAGGTCTCAGCACCGAGCACGCGGTCTCGCTGACCGTCCGGGATTCGGCCCTGCTCATGGACGTCACTGCCGGACCCGATCCGGGAGCTCCCTACTACCCCCCAGCACCCTCGAACTCGTTTCTTTCCCTGGTCGGCGCCGATCCGGGAAGGCTGCGCATCGGTTTCTCCCTCCACACCCCGAGGGGCCACGAACTCCATCCCGATCACCGGCGGGTGACGGAGGAGACAGCCCGGCTCTGCGAAGAGTTGGGCCACATCGTGGAGGAAGCCTCTCCCCGCTGGGACCTGATCCAGGCGGGAGCCGCCTACTCCACGGTGGTCAACGCCAACGTGGCCCGCACGGTGGGTGACCGCGCCCGGAAGCTGGGACGTCTACCCGGACCCGACGACCTGGAGGCGGGCATCCGCCAGCGGGCGGAGGAGGGAAACCGGACCGGCGCGCTCGCTTACCTCGAGGCGCTGGACACCATTCATCGGGTGGGAAGGCAGGTCTCCGGTTTCTTCGGGACCCATGACGCCTGGCTCACCCCCACCGTCGCCGCTCCTCCACCACCGTTGGGAACCTTCAACACCGACTCCGAGGACACTGAGCAGTTCCGGTCTCTGATCGGCAGGTTCAGCCCCTTCTGTTCGGTGGCGAACATGACCGGACAGCCGGCCATGTCGGTGCCCGTGGGTCAAACCGCCGGAGGACTGCCGGTGGGCGTGCACTTTCTGGGGAGATACGGGGACGAAGCGACGCTGTTCATGCTGGCCGCCCAACTGGAAGAGGCCCGCCCCTGGTTCGGTCGCCGCCCCGCCGTGGCGGAGGTGTAGCCCCTTCCCGAGTAGCGGGAGGACACGAGTCAGTCGCCCCAGTAGCGCTCCTCCACCCAGGGGTCGCCCCGCATGTGATAACCGTTCCTCTCCCAGAAACCCGGCTGGTCGCCTTCCAGGAATCTCAACCCCCGCACCCACTTCACCGATTTCCAGAAATAGAGATGGGGCACCACCAGCCTCATCGGCCACCCATGATCGGGCGTCAGGTCCGCACTGTCATAGCGCAGGGCGAATAGGTTCCCGGGCCGATCGAAATCCCCGAGAGGGAGGTTCGATGTGAACCCATGCTCGGCTATCACCATCACATGGGTGGCCTGGGGCAGAACCTCGATCCGGGACAGCACCTCGGTGACCGCAATCCCCTCCCAGAGGGTGTCGAATTTCGACCACTTCGTCACGCAGTGGATGTCGCACAAACGCTCGACCCGCGGCAGGGAGGCCATCTCCTCGAAGGACCATGACACCGGGGTCTTCACCAACCCGTCCACCTTGAAGTCCCAGCGGTCCAGCTTGACTTTGGGAGTGGTCCCGACATGCAGCACCGGGAATCGCTTGGTGTTGTACTGGCCGGGGGGGAGCCGGGAGGGGTCGACTCCCTCCGGTAGAGATTTGCGCAGTCGCGACATGATGCTCATAGCCAAGATGCTAACCCCGTGGCGGGCAACCCGAAGTCGATTCTCAGTAAATGGGGCAACCCGCGATAGGCGCCCTATAGAGAGGTCTTTTCATGCACTCTCCGACACCGGCTCCATCGACAGGTTTACCAACGTCGGCCGGCGACCGTAGTCCATCCACCCTATTCAGCGGGGTCTTTGTATCGGTCCAGCACCGCGGAGGCCAGCTGCCTGAGTTCTCTGCGACCGGCTTCGCCCTCGACAATTCTCATGCCGGAACCTAGCCGTAGCGCCAAATGGGCGGCAACCCGAGGGTCCCTGGTGTAGAACTCCGCCAATGCGGTCCCATCCGATCCTTCCGAGATGATCTCCATGGAGTAGTACTCGGTGATCCACCGGCTCTCGGGGCGGATGGAGAGCACCATACGGTGATCGTCGGCTGCCGGCTGATAACTGGTCGGTGGGGCAGGCGGTCGCCGGGCCGGCAGGAAGGTCTCACCGGTCGGTCTCGCCCGCTGGATGCCGTCCACCCTGTAGCGGCGAGGTTCGTCCTTGGTCCTGCTGAATCCCCACAAGTACCAGCTGCCCTTCCATTGGTACACCTGCCAGGGTTCCACATCCCGGTTGGAGATTTCTCCTTTGTCGGTGGAACGATATCGCAAACGGACCACTTGTCGTCCCATCGCCCACTCGCGCAGTTGGTTTACCCAGGGGGCCCCGGCACCTGAAGGAATCCGGAGAGCTGTTGCTGCCTGTGGAATGATCGCTTTCTCTAGTTTCTCCACGGCCGACCTCAGGTCGGAAGCCTCCGGATTGATCTCCAGGGCGGTCTTGGCCGCCACCAGACACGCCAAACCCTCGAAAGGCAGGAACCCCGGTGTGGCCGGGAAGTCAGGCGCCTCCAGCACCCTGACATGCTCGGGGGTTATCTCTACGGAGAAGCGCTGCTCGGGACTGACGAAGAAGTCGACCTCGTTGAGCGCTTCCATGTCCTTGACAAGCTGTTTGGGCCTGATGGCAAAACGCCGCTCCATCTCCCCGATCGGCACCTCCCTCTCCTCGATCAACCACGGGATCACCATCAGCAGGCGGCCAAGTCCTCCCAGCGGTTGAGCGTAGGTCATGAACCGCTGACCTCGAGGGCGCGGTTCACCCACTCCACCATGCCCTGGCGCATCGAGTCTGGAGCAATAACGATCCCGTCAGCCCCAAAGTCCAGCATCCAGAAGTAAAAGGCGGAGCGGTTGGTGACTGTGGTGACCACCGTCAGCGAACCGTCGGCCTCCTCCCGGATCCGCGCCGAGGCGGGTAAACGGGGCCGTACGTACCAGGCAGCCTCAGCATCGAACTGCACGGTGGTCTCGACAGCGTCTTCGGATCCGAACTCCCAAGGCTCGGCGGAGAGAATGCTTGGTTCTTCGGAAGTCGGCGTGAGGTCGTACATGTCCTCGCGGGGGGAGACGTACAGGCCGCTCAGTCGGTCGATCCGAAATGTCTTGACGGTCTCCTGTTCTCGGGCTTGCACATACCACTGGCCGCGACGCGTGCCGATCCTGAGCGGCTCCGCCTGTCGGCGGCTTCCCTTGTAGTGGAAGAACACGGGCGAACGGGTCTGAACCGCACTCAGCAACTGATCGACCTTCTTCGTCTCCATTTCACCCATGTCGACATTCATCGGACCCATCCCCAACGGTGGTCCGGCGCCCAGTTTGACCAGGGTGCGGTCCACCGCCAGGGCGCCTCCCAGTTTCACCATCGCCACCGAAACCGCTAACGCCATCCGCTCCGCATCCGAGAGTTCCAACTCATCCAGGGCATCGTCGGGCTGGGCCAGCATATAGGTGGCCGGTCCCTCACCGAGCGGGCTGGTCTGGATATCGAAGCCCACTTGGCGCAAGGTCTTCTTGTCTCTTTCGAATGTGCGCCGGGCCGTCTCGGGATTGGCATAGCTCCGGTAGGGCGCCATGCGACGAAATATCTCTTCTCGTGTGAAACTGCGCTTGCTCGACCACATCAAGCACATGAGATTCAACAGACGCTCCCTCTTTCTCACCCCACCGGCCCCCTACAGAGACTCGATGAACCGCTCGATCCGCTCGTCGTGTGAACGGAACGGGTCCTTGCACAATACGGTCTGTTGAGTCCGGTCGTTCAATTTGAGGTGCATCCAGTCCACCGCGAAGTCCCGACGACGGGCTTTGGCCGCTTTGATGAAAGCCCCTCGCAGGCGGGCGCGAGTGGTTTGGGGCGGCCTCGTTTGAGCCCGCGACACCTGTTCGTCGGTGACGACCTTGTCGACCAGGTTGTGTCTCTCCAACATGTAATAAAGCCCCCGGCTTGTATCCACATCGTGATAAGAAAGATCCACCATCGCCAGTCGGGCATCCCGCTCGGAGATCCCTCTCCGCTCCCGGTACTCCTCCAGCAACCGGTATTTGATCACCCAGTCTACCTCCCGGTCGAGGCTGAGGGGGTCCTTCTCCAGACCGGTGAGCAAGTGCTCCCAGCGATCCACCGCCCGCTGCACCTCCGGAGGAAACCCGGGGCCCTGCGCATACCGCGTCACCCGGTCGAAGTATTCCCACTGTATGTCCAGAGCCGACATCAGCCTTCCGTTCTTCAGCCGGACATTGGTGGAACAGGTCAGGTCGTGAGAGATCTGGCGGATGGCCTTGATAGGGTTCTCCAGCGTAAGGTCGCGGAACACGGCGTCGCCCTCGACCATCTGCAGAAGCGCCAGCATCGTCCCGATCTTGACGAAAGTGGCGTATTCGCTCATGTTGGAGTCGCCGGCAATCAGATGCAGCCGCCGGTACATTTCCGCATCGGCGTGGGGTTCGTCCCGGGTGTTGATGATGGGGCGGCTGCGGGTTGTCGCCGAGGAGATCCCTTCCCAGATGTGGTCGGCTCGCTGGGCTATCGAATAGGTGGCCTGTCGAGAAGTCTGATGAAGCTTGCCAGCCCCCAGAAAGATCTGTCTCGTCACCAGGAAAGGCAGGAGGATGCTCACCGTCCGGTCGAAGTCCTTGGCCCGGCTGATCAGGTAATTCTCATGACATCCGTAGCTGTTTCCGGCCGAGTCGGTGTTGTTCTTGAACAGGAAGACCTGGCCTTTGACTCCCTCGGCGGAGAGCCGATCCTCCGCGGAGTTGATGAGGCTCTCCAGGAAACGTTCGCCTGCCCGATCGTAGATGATCACATCCTCTATCGTGTCGCACTCCGGAGTCGCGTACTCGGGATGGGAACCGACATCCAGATAGAGCCGGGCGCCGTTCTCCAGGAAAACATTGGAGGAACGCCCCCAACTCACCACTCTCCTGAACAGGTAGCGGGCAACCTCATCTGGACTGAGCCGCCTTTGCCCCCGCAGGGTGAAGGTAACCCCGTACTCGCTCTCCAATCCGAAGATGCGCCGTTCCATCTGAAGAAAATGCTACCCCGGGCCCGGCGGTTTGACGGCCGACAAGGTGTCGGGCGGGCTTTGGGGGACTACTCGGCGGCGTCGGTGATGCTCTCAGACAGCGAAGGATGCACCATGAGGGTTTCCACCAGGTTGTCGATGGTGACATCCGCCTGTACGGCCAGAGCCACGATTCCGATCAGATCGGAGGCGCGGTGCCCCACGATGGTTCCTCCGAGCACCACCCGGGTGGCCGGGTCGGAGATCACCTTCACGAACCCCTCTTCCCTACCTTGCAGAACGCTCCGTGGATTGGCGGCGAACGGAACCTTGGTTGTGCGCACCTTGCGACCCTCAGCGGCTGCCGTCACATCTTCCAGTCCCACCGAAGCGATCTCGGGCGAGGTGAACACCGCCTCCGCCACGTTGGAGTAGTCCAGTGGCGACACCGGATACCCGAGGGCGTGGCGGGCGATCTTCCGGCCGTGTTGGGCGGCCACCGAGGAGAGCGGCATCTTTCCGCAGCAGTCTCCAGCCGCATAGATGTGACGAACAGAAGAACGCTGGTAAGCGTCCACCTGCACGAAACCCGCCCGGCTGAGGCGCACTCCTGCCTCTTCAAGGCCTATTCCCCTGGTGAGGGGAATAGATCCAACCGCCAGCAGCATGTGGCTGCCTTCCATCCGACGCCCGTCATCACACTCCACCAACACACCGTTGTCCGTGAGATGAGTGGCGCTGGCATATGCGCCGATGACCAGTTTCACCCCCTTTTCCAGGAAGTCGTTCTGCAACACGGCCGCCACTTCCGGGTCTCGGTGGGGAAGTATCTGCTGGCGGCTCACGACCAGGGTCACCTCGCTTCCCAGGGACTTGAAAATGTGGGTGAACTCCACCCCGGTCACTCCCGAGCCCACTATCACCAAATGGGTGGGGACCACGTCCAGGTCATAGGCGTGGCGGGTGGTGAGCACCCGTTCCCCATCCACCGGGGCCCAGTCCGGAACGCGGGGAAAGGAACCCGTGGAGACAAGGCCGAAGTCGAAGTCGAATTCCCGGGTCCCCTCCTGGGTTTCCACAGACACCCGATTCGGGCCGATGAAACTACCCCGACCCCTGATTATCTGTACATCCTGGGAAAGCAGCAACTCCATGAAACCGATGTTTATGTCGCTCCAGATGGTCCTGATCCTCTCCGCCAACTGGTTCTGGTCGACTCGCGCCGATCCTGCCACCACTCCCATCCTGGCGGCTTTGTCGATCAGATCCTTGGTAGCCGCGGTGGCGGCCATGGTCTTGGAGGGGATGCAGTCCCACAGGTGGGCGCCTCCTCCCACCACGGAGTCCTCCACCAAGATCACCCTGGCGCCCAGGGAAGCGGCCGTGGTGGCTGCGCTCACGCCGGCCGGACCCCCTCCAACGATCACGAAGGTCGGGCCTTCGCCGGACTGCAAAAAGGTCATGATCCGGGCCGATGGACGCCGAAGGCCTCCCGCAGGACACCGGAGACCTCCCCCAGCGTGGCGCCTGCGGCCAACGCTTCCCTCATGGGATACATGAGGTTCTCCTCACCCCGGGCCGTTCGTCCCAGGGTCTGCAGGGCGCCGTTCACGGCTTTCTGATCGCGATTGGCCCGGTGGAGAGCCAGCTTCTCTTGTTGGGATCTCTCCAAGGCCGGATCGGTGCGGCTGACGGCGGGTTCGGGTGAATCATCATCTCGGTACCTGTTCACCCCCACCACGGTAATGGATCCTTCCTCTATTCCACGAGCCGTCCGGTATGCGGACTCCTCGATACGGGCCTGCATCCACTCTGTGGCCTTCACCGCTCCCCCCCTGTCCTCGATCTCCTCCAGCAACCGGTTGGCCTCCTCTTCCAGGGCGTCGGTCAGAGCTTCCACATAGTAGGCGCCCGCCAGGGGATCGACAGTATCGGTTGTTCCCGACTCGTGGGCGAGAATCTGCTGGGTGCGCAGGGCAAGAGTGGCGGAGTGCTCGGTGGGGAGACCCAGTGCCTCATCGAACCCATTGGTGTGGAGAGACTGGGTGCCTCCCAGCACCGCCGCCAGGGCCTGCACCGTGGTGCGGACGATGTTGTTTTCCGGCTGATGGGCAGTGAGGCTGCTCCCGGCGGTCTGGGCGTGAAAACGCATCCGGACCGAAGCCGGAGTCCTGGCTCCGAAAACCTCCTTCATCAAACGCGCCCACACCCTCCTGGCAGCCCGGAACTTTGCCGCTTCTTCGAACAGGTGGCTGTGGCTGTTCCAGAAGAATGAGATACGAGCAGCAAAGTCATCCACCGCCAACCCTGCGCCGATCGCAGCACGTACGTAAGCGGCGCCGTTGGCGATAGTGAAGGCCAACTCCTCGGGAGCCGTGGCTCCCGCCTCGCGGATGTGATACCCCGAGACCGAGATGGGATTCCATAGGGGAAGATGCCGGGAGGCATAGGAGATCAGGTCGGTCACCAGCCTCATAGAGGGACCGGGAGGATAGATGTAGGTGCCCCGGGCGATGTACTCCTTGAGGATGTCGTTTTGCACCGTACCCCGCAACTGGTGAGACTTCACGCCTTGGGACTCGGCCACCAGTTCATAGAGCAGCAGCAGGATTGGAGCCGTGGCGTTGATGGTCATGGAGGTGGAAACCTCCCCGAGAGGCAGGCCTCCAAGGAGGCCGTGCATGTCCGCCAAGGTGTCGATGGCCACCCCCACCCGGCCCACCTCTCCCCGAGCAAGAGGGTGGTCTGAGTCGAGGCCCATCTGGGTGGGAAGGTCGAATGCCACCGATAGCCCGGTTTGCCCTGCCGCCAATAGAGCGTGAAACCGTTGGTTGGAAGTCTCGGCCGTCCCGAATCCGGCATACTGGCGCATCGTCCAGAGGCGGCGCCGATACATGGATTGATAGGGGCCCCGGGTAAAGGGATACTCCCCGGGCATGCCCAGGCGGGAGTCGGCGACCGGGCCAGAGTAAACCTCCTTTGTGACTATTCCTCCCGGGGTGGTAACGGTTTCTTCCATAACCCCTATATCCTCGCGGTTGTCATAGGAATCGTACCTTCCCCGCCGTAGGGCATCTTCTAAGTGCTCCGTCCATCACCCTTTCACCGCGCCGAGGCCCAGGACCGCAGAGACCGGTGGATGCCGTCCCTGGCAGGTCTCCTGGCGATCGTCGTGATAACGGCAGGCTGGGGAGTGCTCCTGTCCTTCCTGGGAGTAACGGCTGTATACGGGGTCTTCGAAGAAGTAACCGGAAGGCTGAACCCCGACGTATCCACCATTGATCTCACCCTCCCCGACCTGTCCCGGGTCTCCAGGGTTTACGCCTCCGACGGAGAACTCCTGGCCGAGTTGCACGATGGACGGGTTTCCGAACCCTTACCGATAGCACAGATTCCCGAGGTGGTGATCTACGCGGTGCTGGCAGCAGAGGATGACGACTTCTACGAGCACGAGGGAGTCGACTTCACCGCCATCGCGCGGACCGCGGTGTACAACTTCTTGTACCAGACCAATCTGGGTGGATCCACCATCACTCAGCAGGTGGCGAAGAACCACTTTGTTGGGGACGAGGTAACCATAGAGCGCAAGATCCGGGAAGCCTTCGTCTCCACCGATCTGGAGCGGACCTACGAAAAAGACCAGATCCTGGAGTTCTATCTCAACTCGGTCTACTTCGGGTCGGGCGCCTACGGAGTGAGCACCGCCTCCCGGGAGTTCTTCGCCAAGCCACTGGAGAAGATCACCCTGCAGGAGGCGGCCACCTTGGCGGTGTTGATCCGGAACCCTGCCTTCTACAACCCCCGGGTACGCCCCGAGCGGACCAGGGATCGCCGCAACCTGATCATCGATCAGATGGTGGAGAACGGCTGGGCGGAAGCCGAGGAGGCCGAGATAGCCAAGAACACCCCTCTCGAGGTGGCCGAGCACGTCCCGTTCCGCGGAGAGGCCGATCACGTGGTGGCGGAGGTCAACCGCCAACTTCTCTACGATGCTCGTTTCGCCTTCCTGGGAGAAACCCCGGAGCAGCGCAAGAAAGCGATCTTCGGATGCGCTGCCGACAATCCGGAGTGTCAGGGCGGCGGTGGACTCCGTATCGAGACCACTGTCGACCTCGCTCTCCAGAGGGAGGCCTACCGGGTCCTGGAAGGATGGTTGCCTCTCCCCGACTACCAGCAGAACGTGCTTTTGTGCCAGGAACTGTTTCCCTCCGATCCCTTGTCATACCTGGAGAGCTACGCCACGGAACACTCCTGCGCTCCCACCGGTTCGATCGTCACCGTGGACAATCTCACCGGCGCGGTGAAGGTCATGGCCTCCGGCCTGCCGTTCGACTTCATACAATTCGACCTGGCGATCCAGGGTCGGCGAAACCCCGGGTCCAGCATGAAGCCCTTCGCCCTCTTGGGCGCACTGGAACGCGACATTTCTCTGGGAACTGCCTTCCCAGCCCCACCCAACATCGAGATCCAGTGTCCGACAGTGTGCGTTGAAGATTCCGACATCTGGACGGTGCGCAACGTGGGGATCCGGAATTACGGAGTATTGACATTGGCCGACGCCACCAGTTCGTCCATAAACACGGTGTACGCCCAGATCTCGGAGTTGATCGGGCCATCCAAGGTTGCGGAAGTCGCCCACCGGTTGGGCATCCAGTCAGATTTGCCGCCGGTGCTCTCCATCGTGTTGGGCACCGGAGCGGTGAGCCCCCTGGAAATGGCGTCGGCGTACTCCAACTTCGCCACCAATGGGCAATGGGCCTCCCCCTACATCATCTCACGGATCATCTCGGCCGACTCCAGGATTCTCTACGAGCACGAGGTGGAGCACCAGAGCAATGGCGATCCGGCCGCCTTTGCCGCGGCGCGCATACCTCTGGAGAAGGTCCCGACGCCGGAGGGAACCGGGTCGCGAGCTTCCATAGGACGCCCCCAGGCAGGGAAGACCGGAACCCACCAGGGATTCCGCGACGCGTGGTATGTGGGCTTCGTGCCCACATACACCACCGCAGTCTGGGTCGGCTATGAACACAACCAGATTCCCCTCGAGAACGTGGTCATCGGCGGGGAGCACTACCGCCGGGTGTATGGAGGATCGGTGCCCGCTCCCATCTGGGCGGAGTTCATGGAAGTCATGCTCGAGGATGTGGAGGCCACCGGGTTCCCGCCCGATCCCCCCGGACTGAGCCGTTACCGGTTGCGTCCGGGCACCTCGGTCCCACAGGTTCTCGGGCTGGATCTCGAGACCGCCCAGACAACTCTGGTCAACTCCCGTCTCAACTGGGAGATCGTAGATGTGGACTCGGAGGCCCCTGCCGGAGAGGTGCTCTCCCAGGACCCTCCTCCCCGCTCGGACGCCCTCCAAGCCGACCGGATCACCCTGGAAGTCTCCACCGGGACGCCTCCCAGCGGTTCGGTTCCCGACTGGACCGGCCTCCCTATCACCGAGGTCCTGGACAACGCCCGCTCGATGGAGCAGGAGAGCGGTCTCCTGATCATCCTCGATTTGGTGTACATGCCGCACCTCCTATTGGAAGCCGATCAAGTAGTCACCACCGACCCGCCGGCCGGCACCGAGATCACAACCGGCGACACAATCACCATCACCCTCTCCAACGGCGAGACCCCCCAGAACGTCCTGCTCCCCGACTGGACCGGCCTCACCCTGGAGGAGACCCTAGAGGCAATCCGCCAACTCGAACTCCTGACCGGAATCGTGCTCGCCCCCGATCCCGTGTACGCACCTCACGCCCAACTGGAAGCCGAAAGAGTGATCACCACCGACCCGGCGGCCG
>JAAXHN010000016.1:51945-58788 GCA_012270885.1 Acidimicrobiia bacterium
CTGTCTCCCAGAGCGCCGCAATGAACAACCCGACCGTCCGGCGGGTACCCCGCACCCGGTCTTTCTCGGTGGAACTCTTCCCTCCTGCCCAGGACGGGTTCTCGCCCGGGCACGAGTATGTGCGGCTCTTCTGGGCCGCCGCCCTCGGGAAGGGAGCGATTCGGGATCTCCTGGACTTGTTCTTAGCCGGTCTGCGGCACCGGAGAGTCTGTGAACCGTTCTATTTGGCAGTGCTCGCCTCGGCCGGGCTTGTACAGGTCACCGACGGCCGCATCCGTATGCCCTCGCGGGTGCCGCCCCTGCCCTCCTCCATGGTCAACCGCCTCGCTCCACATCTGCGTCTGGACCATCGCCGCTGGACGCCTCAGGCGGGCGCGGCAGGCTCCGTCGGGACATAGACATCAACCCGACCAACGCCAGGGCGACCACTTCTCCCACCCAGAACCCGATCGCCACAGTCAAGACCGGTCCGCGGGGACTCAACCACACCGCCAAGGCTGCTGCCAACAGTCCCACGATCCAGGCGGTGGCCAGACGGCCCGTCCGGGACTTTGCCACGAGGATCTGGCCTATCAACTGCACACCGGCCGCCATCATCGTTCCCGACAACACCAGGGCGGCCACCAGGGCGGATGGCACGAAGACCGAACTCATCAACAACCTCACGACCTGAGGTCCCAGGAGGAACCCGAACAGACCCGCCAGGACAGCCAACCCTGCCGTTAGAGCCCAAAGCCTGCTCCCAAGCTTGCGAAGGGGCTCTTCCTCGCCCCGGGTGAACATCCGGACCAGGGGCGGGAGAATCCGGCCCTGAAGGCTGTACATCAACGTAACCGGGGCCCGGAACAGGACGAACACGATGAAGGTCACGCTCACCTGGGCAGGAGTGGCGTCCAGATAGGTCACCACCAGCGGGGCTGCGGCAACCAGAATGTGGGCCGCCAGCGATCCCACCACATACTGCTGAACGAAGACCGCCCCCGCCACAGATGGCGTATCCGAGTTGTTCCCCCGCCAGAAGGAGAACAGGAACGCCACCCAGGGAGCGGCGGCCATCGCCCATCCCAGGCCAACTGCTCCCCCTCCCGTGGTCAGCACCACCCCCGCCGCCGACAGTCGCAGCGCCCCTTCGGCGCACAGCATCCATCCCACCCGTCCGAACCGCCCCCTTCCCTCCAGCATCCCCATCCCTACCCTGAAGAACCCGTAGCCACCCACCAGAACCAGCATCTGGATGACATGCACGCCGACCTCCCCGGTCACCGACGACAATGTCACCCCGGCAGCCAGAGCAGCCAGGGCCATGGCCACCAGGACCACGGTGACCAGAAGCCTCCGTCCACCTGCTAGGGGGTTGAGGCCCCGGGTCGTCTCGCGGGTAACCCACTGTTCCATGGGTACGTAGACAACCGCCACGGTGATGAAGGCGATAGTCCACATCACCCCTATGGGCGCATATGCATCGGCGCCCAATCCCCTGCCGCCCAGGGCATGAAACAGGTATGCAGACAATCCCCCCACCACCGCGCCCACCAGCATCATCGGAGTGCCCTTTTCCTCGGTGGGAGCTCCTCTCATCTGGAACCTGATCCGGTGACGACCGTCCAAACCGAAGCCCAGAGAATCCGCAGGTCCAGCAGCGGAGAGACATGCTTTATGTAATAGAGGTCATAGGTGAGCTTTCTGACGGTCCCCTCCAGGTCGGCGGCGTAGGCGGCATTGGTCTGTGCCCAGCCGGTCACTCCCGGCCTCATCAGGTGGCGGAGGGAGTAAAAGGGTATTTCACGAGAGAACTCCTCCACGAAAGGCGCCTGCTCCGCTCGGGGTCCCACCAGACTCATGTCACCTTTCAGCACGTTCCAAAGCTGGGGAATCTCATCCAGCCGATAGCGACGCAGGAAAGCTCCACCTCTCACCAGCCTGGGATCATCCACCTCCGCGAAACGGGGGCCGCCGGCCTCGGCGTCGCTGCGCATCGTGCGGAACTTGTAGATGGTGAAAAGTCTTCCCCCCTTGCCCACCCGGGTCTGGCGAAACAACACCGGGCCCGGTGAGAAAACCCGGACCGCAATCGACACCAGCGCGGCCATCAATAGCCAGACCGGCATGGTGATGATCACTGCCGCCAGATCGAAAAGCCGCTTTCCCCACAGCCAGTTACGGACCCGCTGCAGGGTGGACGTCATCTGCCAGTCCTCCACCAGCCGGGGGAGCGGAACCCGCTCGGTGTGTTCCTCATAGACGGAGGCGAGAGGCTTCACCACCCGTCCGGCCAGGTCGTGTCCGGACACCAGCCCAGCCACCGCCGGCGAGTGGGCCACGGCCATGTCCACCACCAGGGTGGCCCGGGGATCCAACGGTTGCTGATCGGGATGGGAGGAAGGGTCGATTACCGCCAGCACCTCGGCATGGGGCGCCCGCCGTAGTTCCGCAACCATCTCCTGATCCGAGGAGAACACCACCATCGGCTCGATCCATGGCCGCCGCCTCCGCACCGCCCGGTGAACGATGACCAGCAATGCCCAAACCGCCACCGTCACCAACAGCAGGGAACGGGAAAAGTAGACCCTGGTGGCCAGGACCATCAGGGCGGTGGCCGAAAGGGTGGCCATGACCATCGCCGTGCCTCTGCCATAGCTCGGGCGGGGCACTCCCGGACCGGACATCGTCAGGAGGATGGCCGAAGAACCCAATGCCGCCAGCATCAGGAAGCCGAGCAACGGCAGCGCTTGTGTGCCGACCTGCTCGGCGTTCCATGGAAGGAGCGTCCCGTAGAGAACCCACGAGGCAAGCACCACCGAACCCGCCAGCAACACGAGATCGACCACACCCATCGACACGATGAATCTGCTCCGCATAGACCGCAAATGCTACGCAAGCCGTTTGCCCTGTCGTCCACACATCCGGATGGGCTTGGCTATGGTGAATTACCCGTGTACAACCCATGGCCGAGTGTCTCCGTTCTCATGCCTCTCCTCAACGAGGCCGCGGGTCTCGGCGAGGTACTGGAATCGCTCCGGGACCAGGACTACGAGGGAGCGTGGGAATTGGTGGCGGTGGATGGGGGGTCGCGGGACAGCACCCCGGCCATACTGACCTCTTGGAACGCATACCTTCCCCACATGTCGGTCGTCTCCGCCCCGGAGGGCCGCCGGAACCTCACCGGGAGTCTTATGCTGGCTGCCGAGACGGCCACTGGGAAGATCGTGATCCGGGCGGATGCTCACACGGTGTATGCCAACGATTACCTGCGCCGCAATGTTGAGGCCCTAATGGAGACAGGCGCCGACCTGGTCGGGGGCCCGATGCGCCCCGAAGGGTCTAATCCGTTCGGACGCGCCGTGGCATCGGTGATGGTCAACCCGTGGGTAGTAGGACCCGCTCCCCACAGGCGGGTACTGAAACGCCGCCGGGCCGACACCGTCTACCTGGGAGCCATACAACGCTCCCGCCTCCTCGAAATGGGATTTAGAGGCTTCCCCAGCGGGGTTGCCGAGGACGCCGATTTGGCCTACCGGATCCGCAAACAGGGAGGAGCGGTGGTGCTGGACCCTGCAATCCGCTCCCGCTATCGGCCCCGTTCCACCCTTGGAGCGCTCTGGCGACAGTTCTACCGGTACGGCCGGGCCAAAGCCGAGATGCTGTATGCAAACCGGGAACTCCCCACCCTTCGCCCTCTGGCTCCCCTGGGCCTGGCAATTGCCTTGGCCGCCACCCTTGGTGCTGCGCCGTGGCTCGGTTGGTGGTGGGCTCTCTTCGGGATTGGAGGCTGGACGGTTTATCTGGCGGTGGTCACCGGCGGCTGGCCGCGGCAACTGTTGGCCGCAGCAACAGTGCAGCTCTCCAACGGATTGGGAATCCTCGTGGGGCTGGCCGCCGGGCCGGGCCGGGTTAGCCGGACTCTCGGACCCGGCCACTAGGCCTCTACCCCTTCTCAACCTCCGCCGACGGCGGGGCTTCGTCCTCGGAGGCGGATGAGCCGTTCGCCGGAGTCGCCCCCTCCAGAGGAGTGCCGGGGAAGACCGTGCTCAACAGCTCTTCGCTCACTCCCAGTCCACGAGCCAGATCATCTGCCGGATTGAACGAACCGCCCAGTTCCGAGGGGGTCATGGCAGTGGCGAACTCCAATCCCTCGGGAACAGCCGGTCGCTCGTACCCCACGACCAGTGGCTCATGATCCTCGTACTGGACCGCCCCTGTGCCGGCAGGGACCAGTTTGCCGATGATCACGTTTTCCTTGAGTCCCTTCATGTAGTCCGACTTGGCGAAGATAGCGGCATCAGTCAAAACCCGGGCAGTCTCCTGGAACGAGGCGGCCGACAGCCAGGAGTCGGTCGCCAGGGAGGCCTTGGTGATACCCATCAATTCCGGACGTCCGGTGGCAGGAGCCTTGCCTTCTCCCAAGAGCCGTCGATTCTCATCCAAGAACACCTGACCGTCCACCAATTCGGCGGGCAGGAAACGGGAATCATTGGTCTTCACGATCCTTACACGCCGCAACATCTGGCGAACCACCAGCTCAATGTGCTTATCGTGGATCTCCACACCCTGGGACTGATAGACACCCTGCACCTCCGTAACCAGATACTGCTGAGCGTCCCTGACACCCCGGTACTCCAGGACCTGTTTGGGATCGAGCGGCCCGTCAGTCAGGGGATCGCCCGCCTGCACCCAACTCCCGTTGGCAACCCTCACCCGCGAGTGGCGGGAAAGGGGGATCTCGATCTCGCTGGGCTGGCCGAACTCGTCCTTGCCGGTGATCCGAATCCGTCGACCCTCCTCCGCGACGATTTCAACAGTCCCGCTGATGGGTGCCAGGATGGCCCTGCCCTTGGGGCTTCGGGCCTCGAACAACTCGAGCACTCGAGGCAAACCCTGGGTGATATCCGACCCGGCTACTCCTCCGGTGTGAAAAGTGCGCATCGTGAGCTGGGTTCCCGGTTCGCCGATCGACTGGGCGGCCATAATCCCTACGGCTGCTCCCTCTTCGACCATCTTCCCGGTGGCCAGGCTCATCCCGTAGCAGAGTTGGCAGACCGAAGCGCGGGTATCGCAGGTGAGCACCGACCGCACCCGCACCCTTCTTACTTCCGCTGCCCGGTTGACGATGGTGCCCAACACCTCTGCATCTATCAGTACGCCTTCCTCCAGGCGAACACCGCGATCGGTGGCCAGCACCGAACGCTTGATCTTCACCGGCGCGGCCAGCACCCGTCCGAAGATGTGGCTGCGCAGATACCTCACCGGAGTGAAGAGTTCATCATGGAAAGTTGTACCCTCAGACACCGCGGAAGGTCGCTGCTCGACGGGCTCAACAACATCAAACCACACTCCCCGATCCGTCCCACAGTCCGTTTCCCTGACCATTACTTCCTGGGAGACATCCACGAGTTTGCGGGTCAGATAACCGGCGTCACGGGTTCGCAGGGCAGTGTCGGCCAGGCCCTTGCGGGCGCCATGGGTGGAAATGAAGTATTCGAGCACCGAGAGGCCCTCGCGGAAGTTGGAGGTGATGGGGCTGGGGATGATGTCTCCACGGGGGTTGGCCACCAGTCCCCTCATACCGGCGATCTGGCGCACCTGCATGGTGTTGCCCCGAGCGCCGGAACCGACCATCATCTCCAGCGGGTTGAAGGGCTCGGATTTGAGGGTCGTCTCCATGGCGTCCTTGACCTCTTCGGTCGCCTCGCTCCAAATCTCGATGAGTTCCGCTCGCCGCTCGCTGTCGGTAATCACTCCTCTCTCATACAGGCTCTGGACCTTCTCGGCCTTGCGGGCGTGCCGGTCTAGGATGCTCTTCTTTCTCCTGGGGGTCTTCACATCCTCCAAACCTATGGTCAGCCCGGCCACGGTGGCGTACCGGAATCCCAACTCTTTGAGGCCGTCGAGAGTCTGCTCCACCTCGAACCGGGGATAGCGGTCTATAGCCACCTGCACAAGCTTGCGGATGCCCGACTTGACCACCGGAGCGTTCACATAGGGGAAGGAGTCGGGAAAGGCCTGGTTGAAGATGGCCCGGCCCACCGTGGTCTCGGTCAAGCCACCCCCATCCGCCGGCTCCGAGGTGATCAGCCCCTCCAATTCGTCTTTCAGCTCGGCGTGAAGCTCGGGGTCGCCAACCAGATCGCTGAGCCGCACCGAGATCGGGGCGTGCAAGTTCAACTCTCCTATCTCGTGCGCCATGATCGCCTCGTCCACCGACCCGAATACCCGAGCGGCGCCCCGGGCCCCCTGTTCGAGTTCGGTTAGGTAGTAAATCCCGATCACCATGTCCTGGCTGGGCGTGACGATCGGACGACCCGAAGCGGGCGACAGCACATTGTTGCGGGAAAGCATCAGTATGCGCGCCTCCGCCTGAGCCTCGGGAGAGATGGGCAGATGAACCGCCATCTGGTCCCCGTCGAAATCGGCGTTGAACGCCTCACAGACCAAGGGATGGATCTGGATTGCCTTACCTTCCACCAGCACCGGTTCGAAGGCTTGGATTCCCAGCCGGTGAAGAGTGGGAGCGCGGTTCAGGAGCACCGGATGCTCCGAGATGGCCGTCGACAACACGTCCCAAACCTCATCGCGCTGCTGCTCGACCATCCGCTTGGCAGACTTGATATTCGGCGCCGAGTCGCTGTCTACCAGGCCCTTCATCACATAGGGTTTGAAAAGCTCCAGCGCCATCTCCTTGGGGAGACCGCATTGATGCAATTTCAACTGGGGACCCACTACGATCACTGAGCGCCCCGAGTAGTCGCCCCGCTTCCCCAGCAGATTCTGGGGGAGGCGGCCCGCCTTTCCCTTGATCATGTCGGACAGCGACTTCAGGGCGCGGGTGCCTTGACCGGTTACGGC
>JAAXHN010000017.1 GCA_012270885.1 Acidimicrobiia bacterium
AGGCCGGTCTCGGCGTCATACAGGTGCATGCTGCCCCCGCGGCCGCCGTTGCATCCCGTGGATCGGCCGGCCAGCTCGGCCAGCGCTTTTTGGGGCGACAGGCCCTTGGCCAGCGCATGGCCGTGCCCGCGATGGGTGCTGGTGATCACGTCNNATGAAGCCGGGAATCTTCCCCTCGCGGTAGAGGCGCTGCACCCGCAGCTCGAAGGCGCGGATCAACAGCATGCGTTCGTAGAGCCGGAGCTGGTCGGCACTATCGACCGTTGGGGCTGCCCGATTTTTCCTGGTGTCGGATCGAGTCATTGCGCCATGAACCCTCCATCCACAAAGAGCACATGCCCCGTCACCATCACCGAGGCCTGTGAGATCAGAAACAGGCAGGGTCCTACCAGGTCGGCGGGCTCCGCCAGGCGTCCGGCCGGGATCCGTGACAGGATCTTCTCCAGCAGGGCCCCACGGTCTTCCAGCGCGGGGTTGTCCAGCACCGCATCCAGCATCGGGGTGCGCACCTGGCAGGGGGCGACGGCGTTGACCCGAATTCCGAAGGGCGCCCACTCCACCGCCAACTCCCGGACCAGGGCGTTGACGCCCGCCTTGGAGGCGGCGTAGGCTCCCGTGCCCCGCCCAAAGGCTGCCGACGAGGCGATGCTGCTGAAGTGCACCAGGCTGCCGCCGCGCCCCTGATCGAGCAACACTCTCCCCACCGCCCGGGACACCAGGAAGCTCCCCCCCAGGCTGGTGTGAATGGACTGGTCGAATTGCTGCTGGGTCATGCGCACGATGGGATTCAGTTGCTGCTTGACCGTCAGGTTGACGGCAAAGTCCAGGCCTCCCAGAAACGCCACAGCCTCCTCTACCGCCCCGTCCACCTCTGCCTCTCGATCGACGTCGCACCCCATCCCGATGGCCCGTCCTCCCGACTCCCGGATTCTCTCCGCGCCCTCGACCGCCCCGGCTTCCCGAATGTCGCACAGCGCCAGCTCGCCGCCGCCGCGGGCGATCTGATCGCACAGCACCGTCCCGATGCCGCCGGCCGCCCCGAAGACGATTCCCTTGCGGCCATCGATCGCAAATAGCGTTGACGTATCGTTCATGGAATTTTTCCGGAGGCGTATTCTAGCAGAATGTCCGCGGGGCGGGGACTTTCCTCCGAATTCACGGGACAGGTCCATGTCAATCACCGGACCTGACTGGTATGGCGACCTACGGTCTTTCCCCGGCTCCTGCCGGTTCGGGTGTCAAAGACATCAAACAGCAAAAGAGTCCAGAGGCGATAATTCGCATTGCATAAACCTGGAAGACTCCGTTTTTCGTAATAAATTCACGTCGATTTTGTATGTTATGCAAACATGAAAGTCGGGAGAGGTCTTCGATCATCTCCGCTACGGCTACGGCTAGCAAAAGCAATGACAACGCCCCAAAAAACCACTCGTTTGCGCCGATTTGAGCTTGCGGTCGCCCCGGCTCTCGAAGGTCCGGCATGACTTTTTCAATACGACGTGCCACAACGACTTTCGCCCCGGTGATGTTCGTTTGTCTCAGTGTCCTGGCTCCGAACCTCATGCGGCCACAAAGCGTTACGCCGGTGGCGGCCGGCGACGACATCACACAGGTTGTAACGGAGACTGTCGATCTCTCGGAGACCGGCGCGGACTACAAATCCAAAAGAGCCACCCGGACCGACCACGATCCGCCCGCCGGTTTCCGGCTGACCTCACCGGATAACGGTCCGATCGTCAGGGCCCAGTCGTCAATCACCTACACCGTGACGTTCCAGGGCAACTGGACCACGGCCAGCACACCCGGCGGGGTGGTAGGCGGTGCGCACTTCACCACCCTGATCGGCGCCATACACAATGACAGGGTGACCTTCTGGGAAAGCGGAGGAACGGCCACCCGGGGGGTTGAGAATGTCGCGGAGCTCGGTTCCACGGGCACTTTCAGGTCTGAAATCAATGCCAACTCGAATGCGGTCTCCGTAATCCAGCAGGGTGTCAGCGGAGGTGGTACCGGCAGCGCGACCTTCGATATCACGCTCACCCACGATCACCCCCTGGTCACTCTGCTCTCCATGATCGGACCCAGCCCGGACTGGTTCGTAGGCGTGTCGGGGCTCTCCCTGCTCGATACTCAGGGACAATGGATGTCGACGCGCCAGGTCGACCTGTTTCCCTACGATGCCGGGACCGAGGACGGCACCGAGTTCACGCTCTCCAACCCTGCCACCTCTCCGCAGGGTGTTATCACCAGCATCAAGGGAACGGGCAAGTTCTCGAATGTGCGCATGGCACGGCTGACCTTCACCCGTGAAACGCTGATCGACTACGACAGCGACGACGACAATCTGATCGAAATCGCGACACTGGCGCAACTCAACGCCGTCCGCTACGACCTGGACGGCAACGGAGCGGCGGACGATACCAGTGACACCGACTCCTATAGTGCAGCCTTTCCCGACGCTGAATCGGGAATGGGCTGTACGAGCGGATGCAGTGGCTACGAGCTTTCGAGGGACCTGGATTTCGATACCAACGGGAGCGGCTCTGCCAACTCGGGCGATACCTACTGGAATAGCGGCTCCGGTTGGGCTCCAATCGGTGAACAGGACGATCCGTTCGCGACGACTTTCGAGGGCAACGGGCACACCTTCAGCAACCTTTACATCAATCGTTCCAGCGCCGCTCGGGTGGGGTTGTTCCACACGACCGGCTCGTCCAGCGCCATACGCAACCTCGGGGTGATAGAAACCGATGTGACGGGGAGTAGCACAGTGGGATCCTTGGCCGGTTTCCATGCCGGGACCATCACCGCCAGCTATGCGACGGGCTCTGCGGCAGGCAATACGTCTACCGGGCAAGACGTTGGCGGACTGGTCGGCTCCACCACCGGCACCGTCAACACCAGCTACGCTACCGTGGGGGTGTCGGGTCAAACTCATGTGGGTGGTTTGGCAGGGTCCAACTCGGGCACCATCACCGCCAGCTATGCCACCGGCCGCGTGTCGGGCTCGGATGAAGTGGGTGGACTCGTCGGCGCCAACAGTGGATCCATCACCGCCAGCTACGCCACAGGACGTGTATCCGGTTCGACCAATGTCAACGGTCTGGCCGGCAGCAACACGGATACCATAACCGCCAGCTACTGGGACACCAGCACCTCAGGACAGACCACGGGAAGCGGAGGGCAGACCACCTCTCAGTTGCAGTCACCCACCGGCTACAGCGGCATCTACCAGAACTGGAACGTCGACCTCGATGGCGACACCACCGGCGATACCCCCTGGCACTTCGGAACCGGCAGCCAGTACCCGGCCCTGTCCGTGGACGTGGACGGGAGCGGCACGGCGAGCTGGCAGGAGTTCGGCTACCAGCTTCGGGAAGGGCCGACTCTGACGGCAGCATCCGATCCGTCGGGGGCGGCCCTGTCCTGGACCGCGGTGGCCACGGATCACTGGGATCCGGCGCCGGAGGTCACCTACACACTGTACCGGGAAGAGGGCGCCACCGTCGAAGCCCTGCTGACCGGCTCCAGCGAGCTTCAGTACACCGATACCGATGTGATGGTCGGCGATGCCCGCAACTACCAGGTGGCGGCCGTGCTGGATGGCGGCGAACCATCCCGCAGCACGCTTCGGAACCTGGTGGTGATGGACGTGACACCGCCGACGGTGACCAGGGTCGAGATCACCTCGAACCCGGGATCGGACAAGACCTACGCGGCGGAAGAGAAAATCCGGGTCACGGTGACCTTCAGCGAGACGGTGGATGTGACGGGGGTGCCGCAGTTGACTCTGGAACTGGGGGGAGGGACACGAACGGCGGAATATGAAGGCGGAACGGGCACGGCGGCTCTGGTCTTTGCCTACGAGGTGGCTGACGGGGATAGCGATACCGACGGGGTGGGCGTGGAGGGCGACAGCCTGTCGCTCGGGACCATCGAGGACACCGCGGACAATGCCGCGGATCTGGACCATGACGGGTTGTCAGCCAATGCGAACCACAAGGTGGACGGAGTCAAGCCGGCGCTGGCCTCGACCGACGGGGCGGTGGTGAATGGAACGACGCTGACGTTGACCTACGCCGAGCCCCTGGACGGGAGCTCAACGCCTGATGCAGACGCCTTCACGGTGGCGGGAGGCGATCAGTCGCGAACGGTCACCCGTGTGTCGATGAGTGGGAGCACGGTGACGCTGACCCTGAGTGTGGGAGTCGAGCACGGGGAGACGGATATCCAGGTGAGCTACACGCCGGGGCTGAAGCCGCTGCGGGACGTGCCTGGCAACGAGGCGGAAGAGTTGAGCGGCGAGTCTGTGACCAATGAGACACCGGATACAACCGCTCCGGAGGTAAGCAGCTTGGCCATCACCTCGAATCCGGGATCGGACCAGACCTATGCGGCGGGCGATGACATCGAGGTGACGGTCACCTTCAATGAGACGGTGAAGGTCACCGGGACGCCGCAGTTGCGATTGAGAGTGGGGACCGGGACCAAGACGGCTGGCTATGATCGCGGCACGGATTCGGCGTCGTTGGTGTTTGCCTACGAGGTGGCCGATAGGGACGAGGATACCGACGGGGTGAGCATCAATGCCGGCAGGATCTCCTTGAACGGCGGGAAGATTGAAGACGAGGCGGAGAATGCGGCGGCGCTGGCTCATGAGGAGCTGTCGACACAGGCGGGACAAAAGGTGGACGGGGTCAAGCCGGCGTTTATGAGTGCCGCGGTGGACGGGTCCTCCCTGACTCTGACCTACGGCGAAGCGCTCGACGGGGGGTCGAGGCCGGCGACAGGCGACTTCACGGTGGAGGTGGGGGGCAGTGGACGAAGCATTACCGGAGTGGCGGTGAGCCAGAGCATGGTGACGCTGACGCTCAATCCTGCAGTGGAACACGGGAACACCGGGATTCGAGTGAGCTACACACCCGGGACCAACCCGATCCAGGACGCGGTGGGCAACGACGCTGTGATGCTGAGCAACCGGCCGGTGACCAATACCACGGACGAGCCCAACACCGACCCGGAAATCACCACCCGGGGGCCGTTGACTGTCCGAGAGAACCAGGCATTGGTGAGGCAGTTGGCGGGACGGGACACCGACCCGGGGGACGAAGTAACGGGCTGGGCGATCGTGGGCGGGGCCGACCAGGGTGAGTTCTCGATTACTTCCGATACGGGAGAGCTGAGCTTCCAGACGGCCCCCGACTATGAGGACCCCCAGGATGTGGCCAGCACCGATCCGGTGAACGGAGCGGAGGACAACGAGTACGTGGTGACGGTGGAAGTGAGCAGCGGAGCGGGAGGCAGGGAACTGACCGCGGAGCAGACGTTTAACGTTCGGGTGACCGACCAGCGGGAACCGCCTGAAGCACCGGAGGCGCCGAGCATTTCAGGGGAGACGGCCGACAGCCTGGAGGTGAGCTGGAGCGAGCCGGACAATACCGGGCCGGGCATCACCGACTACGACGTACAGTACCGGAAGAAGGACAGGGGGAGTTTCAGACCGGCTCAGCACGATGGGACGGGGCGCTCAACGACGCTTATGGACCTGGATCAGGGGACGACCTACGAGGTGCAGGTGCGGGCCAAGAACGAGGAAGGGACGGGGCGCTGGTCGGAATCGGGCGAGGGGATGACCATAACACCGCTGACGCTCGAGATGATGACCATGGAAGAGCCCCCGGTGTCGGGACCCTTCAGGGTGCGGTTCAGTTTCTCGGAGCCTGTGGCGGGCTTCAGCGGGAGCGATGTCGAGGACGAACAGGATCCCGAATGCATGGACGATCTGAATAATCCGGTCGGTTGCACACCGACAATCGAGGGACTGCAGACGGCCGACGATCGAGTGTACATGGCCACGGTGAGGCCGAGGACAGACCTTGTAGACCACAGCTACACCTTGACGTTGACGGTACCGGCAGGTGCTGTGAGCTCGTCGGTGGGCAGCAAGCCAATCGAGGCGCCGGAGGCACCGCTTGCGGTCCGGGTATCGCCGGAGGGAGCGCCCGAGGGGATTTCATCCATCAATCTCCGGGCAAGTCCCGGCAGCGGATCGGCAAGGCTCAACTGGAACCGGCCGTCGGACAGCGGGGGGTCTGGCATTGTCCGCTACGAGTACCGGTATCGAGCGGAGGGAGACGGGTGGAGCGGGTGGGAGAGTGTTGCGGGCGGGTCCCGCGGCGTGACGGTGAGAGGTTTGATCAATGGCCAGGAATATGTCTTTGAGGTGCGCCCGGTCAATGCCCTGGGCAAGGGCCCGGTAGAGACGGCGATGGCCACGCCGGAGTTTCGGCCTCCACCGCCGCCCCCGCCGCCGGGCGGTGGCGGCGGAGGAGGCGGCGGAGGCGGCGGGCTGCTGTTTGCGCCGGAGGCCCCGAAGGCCCTGACGGCGACGCCCGGGAACGGAGCGGTGGGGTTGGAGTGGAGTGCTCCCGAAAGCGACGGGGGCACGCCCATCCTGCGCTATGAGTATCGTTTGAAGGAAGGCCTGGGGGCGTTCGGGGAGTGGACTCCCATCCCCGACAGTGCTCCCGATGAGGTCAACGCCTCGGGCTATACGCTCATGGGCCTTCTCAACGGAACGGTCTACGGCTTTGAGCTGCGTGCGGTCAACCAGATCGGCAACGGACGGGTATCGGAGGCGGTGGAGGCGGTGATGCCTCTGGATGGGGCCTGGTGGTCGAACTTCCGCGGGGAGGACCTGGAGGAGGGAGCGGCGAGCCTGGAGTGGACGCCCTTTGGAGAAAGCCCGCAGAGTCTGAGGCTGCGGTTTGGAGCGGGGCTGCGGTTCGAGCAGGACGAGCTGGACGGAGGGGGGGAGGTAGTGGAGACCCGCGGGGGCAGCTACGGGTACCGCCACACCAGCCGGACGACGGGGGAGTTGAGCCTGGACTACGACGGGGGGGAGAGCTGCGAACTGCGGATGAGCTTCAGCGGAGGGGGAACGGGCAGCTACAGCTTTCGTTGCGGGGGAACGTTGCAGGGACAGGGGACGTTCCGGTTGACGGGGCTGAACCGGGTGCCGGAGATCAGGGGCGCGGGGGTGTTCGAGGTGGTGGAGAACACGGCGAGGGTAGGGCAGTTGCAGGCGGTGGATCGGGATGAGGGGGAGAAGATTACGGGATACGGGATCGCTGGAGGAGCGGACGGAGCGCTGTTCAGGGTGGTTGCGGGGACAGGAGAGTTGAGTTTCATAGAAGCGCCCGACTATGAGCGTCCGGGGGATGTGGAGAGCGCGGATCCTGAGAGCCCTGCGGGGGACAACGAGTATGTGGTGGAGGTGGTGGCGAGGAGCGGAGAGGGAGAAAGGCAGCGGCAGGTGAGGGGAACGGTGCGGGTGCGGGTGAGTGACGAGGTGGAGCCGCCGGGGGCGCCTGAAGCGCCGGAGGTGACGCCGGAGGGCACCGACAGCTTGAAGGTAAGGTGGAGAGAGCCTGAGAACCGGGGGCCTGAAATCACCGGTTATGAGGTGCGCTACCGGGAGGAGGGAGAGGCAGGCTACCGGGACGGGGGCCATGAGGGGACGGGACTCGCGTTGACCCTTGCGGGCCTCGAGGAGGAGACACGCTACCAGGTGCAGGTGAGGGCCACCAACGAAGAAGGGATGGGTGAGTGGTCGGAGCCGGGGGAGGGAAGGACGGACTCGAAAGAACCGGATGCGGACGATCCCTCGAACTTCGGCGAGGAGGACCTGGAGGGGAGGCGCCTGACCTTGAGGCTGAGGGGAGAGCAGGGGCCGGCCGGACGCATTGAGCTGCGCTTTGGAGAAGGCAACCGCTTTGAGCAGATCGAGTCGGTCCAGCCGGCAGCCGCGACCCGGTCGGAGGCGGCCGACTCGCGATCTGAGAGCACGACTGTGCGATCGGGCAGCTACGCCTATGAGAGGACGGGTCCCGGCAGGGGGACGGTGAGGCTGGAATACGATGACGGCAGCTCCTGCGAGCTTCGCTTGAGCTTCACCGAGTCGGGAGTGGGAGGATTCGTCTATGACTGTGGGGAGGCGGTCCCGGCCGAGGGGAGCTTCCGGCTGACGACCGGGTCCTTGTTCGTTCCGGTGATCCTCTCCGCTGCAGGCCGGAACCAGTCCTTCTTCACCTCGGAGTTGACCCTGGCCAACCGGGGGGAGGAGGCGGTGGAGGTCAAGCTCAGCTACAAGGCCGATGGGGGAGGAGGGAGCGGGGCGGCCTCGGACACGCTGGCAGCGGGCAGACAAGTGGTCAAGACCGACGCCCTGGCCTATCTGAGGGGTTTGGGGATCCCGATTCCGGAGACGGGGAACCGGGTGGGGACGCTGCGGGTGGAGGTCAGGCTGGGCTCGGAGGTGGGAGCGGTGGTGCGAACGACGACGGTGGTGCCCGACGGGAGGGCGGGGCTGGCCTACCCGGGGGTGGCGGAAGAGGCGGGGTTTGAGGAGCCGGTCTACCTGTGCGGCCTCAGGCAGAACGGCCGGGACCGCTCCAACGTGGCCTTCCAGAACATGGGGGCTGCCGAGGAGGAGGCGATCACGATCAGGACGACGGTGTATTCGGGAGACGCATCCGACACCCGTCCCCGGGTGCTTGCGGACGTGGAGCTCGGGCCGGGAGAGTTCCACCAGTACTCGGGGCTGCTGGGCGGGGTGGAGAACGGCTACGTGAAAGTGGAGCGGGTGGAGGGAGAGGCGCCCTTCTACGCCTACGGGGTGATCAACGACCAGGTGAACTCGGACGGGTCGTTCGTCTTTCCGGTGACGGCGGGATCATTGGAGGGCAAGCGGAGGCAGACCCTGCCGGTGATCGTGGAGACGGGGGAGTTCTCGAGCGAGCTGACGGCGACCAACTTCTCCGACGAGCCCAGGAGGTTGGACTTCGAGTTCGTATCGGAGCAGGTCAGGACCGAGGACAAGAGGGTGGGCTTCAGCATGACCCTGGAAGCCGGGGAGCAGGCGATCGTTCCCGAGCTGGTGGAGGCGTTGCGCCGAGAGGGGATGGCGGGGCTGGGCAAAACCCGAGGGTTTTACGCGGGTCCTTTGTTCGTCACGGCCAAAGAGGGAGACCTCGGCGGGGTGGTGATCGGGGCCAGGACGGGGTCGGAGGGAGGCGGGGGGACCTACAGCGTCTTCTACAACGCGGCGCCGGAAGGCGAGGGCTTCATCCGGGAGGCCTGGGTGGAGGGGCTGCAGCAGAAC
>JAAXHN010000018.1:0-36479 GCA_012270885.1 Acidimicrobiia bacterium
GTGGACGAGGTGGTGCTGCTGGAGTGGCTGGTCGAGGTGGGGGACCAGGTCGAGGAGGGTACCGAACTGGCTCTCGTGGAAACCGACAAGGTCGAGACCGAAGTCCCCTCCCCCATGGCGGGGACCGTAACTGAAATCACGGTGTCAGAAGACGCAGAGGTAAACACGGGCGAAGTGATCTGTGTCCTGGAGACCTAGCTTTTCCGGTTGCGATGTTGGGTCGACACCTGCCGTAAGTCTTGCCACGGGCTGTGAAAAAAGGGGGAGGTGGGGGGTTGTTTTTTGTCGCACCGGGGGTTCATATTGGTAGGAGCCAAACACTGAGACGGTCCGCTCAGGCGTCGAGCGGACCGCGTCGAGGGATCAAATCGGCCTAATCAGCAAGCCCTGTCCCAGGCTGGGCAGAGCCTGTTCGACCCATGGAAAGGTGGTGGCGGGGGAGGGTTCCCGAAAATAGGGCCGCGAATTTCGCGACTTTCCTCATCCCTCGGCGTCGGGTTCCAACCAGCGCACCTCCGAGCCGGGCGGGGCGTAGAACCAAAGCACCGTGAGACCGTCGGGTCCCGAGTGGGTCTGATGGGAAAGGTTGGAAGAGGCGAATATGACAGTTCCCACCTCCATGGGATGGGACTCCCCGTCGACATCCAACCAGCCCGAGCCGGAGATCACCACGGCCACCTCCTCCGCCTCGTGGGAGTGGGGCACCGTCGAAAAGTGAGGTGGCAGGGCCGACGTCCCCATCACTATCTTGTCTGAATTGCCCAGTTCGGGGGAGGCTCTCACCTTCATCGCCCGACCTTCTATCAGCCGGCTATCCCCCGCAATCCCCTTGGCCAAGACCTCCTCTACCTCTGCGGCCAACTGCGAGATAGTCCACTTGGGCGTTTCGGCCATGAGTCTCGTGTCCTTGTCCAGCCGGTAGATCACCTTGTACGTGAGGCCATCGGCATTATAGGTCAACCAGCTATCCGGGTCGGGTCCGGACAGTGGCCCGGAGCTATGAATCGCAGACGGCGGTCGCTTCGATCTCGATCAAGAACCCGGGGTCCAGAAAGCTCGACACCTCGACCATTGTGGAGGCGGGCTTTATCTCACCGAAGACCTCGGCGTGCGCTCGCCCGGCTTCCTCCCAACGTGAGATGTCGGTCAAGAACATCCTGGTCCGGATCACGTTCTCCGGCGTGGCTCCCAACTCGGCCATCGCGGAGAGCATTATCTTCAGACAGGCCCGGGTCTGTCCATACATGTCCCCGGGGGCGATCACGGTCCCATCAGGTGCTGCGGCGGTGGTGCCGGCTACTTCGACCAGGTTTCCCATCCGGACAGCCCGGGAGTAACCCACCGGATCCCACGGACGGTTGGACGATACCTGCTGTCGCTTTCTGGTCGGCACAGACAGCCTCCTGATGTCCGGGGTTCTTATCAGCGGGATACCCACCCCACCACGATCGGGAACGGGCCTCCTCGCGGGGACGGATCGTAGCAGAAGGGTTATATGAACGCCTAGAAGGCCTATTTGGACGCCGGTGAGGAGATTCCCCGCAGGTCGGAAGATTTTAAACATCGTTTGAGCCGGTGACCTCCGATATGCCCGAATAGCATGGTTGGTGTCTGCTGTCTGTTTATTACGTAGCTTGGAAGGAGGTAGGAATGATGCAAGGTTTAGACAGCTATTTCCGAATCTCGGAACGGGGCTCCTCGGTAGGCACTGAGGTCCGCGCAGGCATCACCACATTCCTGGTGATGGCGTACATACTGTTCGTGAACGCCGGAATTCTCAGCGCCGGAGGTCTTGACCCCACTGCCGTGGCAGCCGGTACGGCGCTGGTAGCCGCCATCATGACGATCGCTATGGGAGTTTTCTCCAACTACCCGATAGCGATGGCGGCCGGTCTGGGGCTGAACGCGGTCGTCGCCTTTAGCCTCACAGCCGATGGCCTTTCGATTGAGGGAGCTATGGGCGTCGTCGTGTGGGAAGGCGTTCTGGTCACAATCCTGGTCTTGTTGGGCCTGCGGGAAGCCGTGATGGCAGCGATACCGACCAGCCTCAAGTATTCGATCGGGGTAGGCATTGGCCTCTTCATCCTGTTCATCGGCTTGGTCAACGGCGGACTCGTCCACGGAGAAGGCGGCACGATCGTCGAATTCGTGTTTCCCACTGAGGCCGCCCAAGGCGTGACCTTGGTCGGAGTGCTGATCGGTTTGGTTCTCCTGGCGCGTAAGGTGAAGGGGGCCATGATCATAACCATCGCGGCCACCACCATCGTGGCGCTGATAGCAGGAGTGGCCAGCGTACCGGATAACCTCTCGGCGTCGGTGAGCTTCGACACCTTCGGGGCCTTCGACCTGGGCAACTCGTTTGTGGAACTCGGCTTCCTGTCGGCATGCTTGGCGATCTTCACGCTGATGCTCGCCGACTTCTTCGACACGATGGGCACCGCCACCGCCATAGTCGAACAAGCAGAGTTGACCGACGAGAAAGGCGGCATCCCTCGCCTCAAGAGTCTCCTGTTGGTGGACTCTCTCGGCGCGGCGCTCGGAGGAGTGGCCGGAGTTAGCTCGAACACCAGCTACATCGAGAGTTCGGCGGGAGTGGCGGAAGGAGGAAAAACCGGACTGACGTCTGTCGTCACGGGGATTCTCTTCCTGATCGCCATTGTCCTGTCGCCCCTTGCCGGGATTGTCCCGGCTCAGGCGACGGCTCCGGTGTTGATCCTGATCGGGTTCCTCATGGTCGGTCTTCTCAAGCACATCGACTTCACGGACTTGGAAGAAGGACTGCCGGCGCTGCTGGCGGTGATCCTCATGCCGCTGACATTCTCGATCACGGTCGGGATTGCGGCAGGATTCGTGACGCACACGCTGATCAAGGTGGTGAAGGGCAAGGCGGGCGAGATCCATGTCTTGATGTGGGTAGTCTCGATTGCCAGCTTGATCTACTTCGCCAGCGATTGGATCGAGATGTTCCTGTAAACCACCCGTTCAGCCGTTTGGACGAGAGAGCGCCACACGGCGCTCTCTCTCTTTTATGGGACTCCGTTTGCAACCGGAACGCTCGCTAAGGTGTTGCACCACAAGCTCCCAAGGGGAAGAAACTGGCTATGGAGAGATTCGTGAGGGGCCTGCCCAAGACCGAGTTGCACATTCACATCGAGGGGACGCTGGAACCGGAGATGATGTTCGAGATGGGGGTGCGGAACGATGTGGAGTTGCCGTTCGGGTCGGTTGACGAGGTTAGAGCGGCATACGAATTCGACAATCTGCAATCCTTCCTGGACATCTATTACCAGGCCGCTGCGGTGCTGCAAACCGAGGACGACTTCGCCCGGTTGATGGCCGCCTACCTGGAGAGGGCGGCATCGGACGGAGTTCGCCACGCGGAGATTTTCTTCGATCCCCAGACGCACACCGAGCGGGGGATCGACATCGGAACGGTGATCCGGGGATTGGTGCAGGGACAGCAGGAAGTGACGGAGGTTTCCTCAACCCTGATCCTGTGTTTCCTCCGCCATCTTTCCCCCCGGTCGGCTGTCGAGGTGTTTGAGCAGGCTCGGCCTTTCCTCGAACACATCCAGGGAGTAGGGCTCGACTCGGGTGAGTTGGGGAATCCCCCCGAACTGTTCGCCGAGGCCTACCGTCTCGCTGTTGAAGCAGGCTTGAGACCGGTGGCCCACGCCGGCGAGGAGGGTCCCGCAGAGTACATCTGGTCGGCACTGGATGTACTTGGAGTGAAGCGGATTGATCATGGGGTGCGGGCCGGCGACGACCAAGCCCTGGTGCAGCGGTTGGTTCGTGAACAGATCCCTTTGACCATGTGCCCCCTGTCCAACCAGAAGCTCCAGGTATTCCCCGACCTTCGCCACCACAATCTCAAGGAGTTGATGGACGCCGGAGTACTGGTCACCGTCAACTCGGACGATCCCGCCTACTTCGGTGGCTACGTCGGGGACAACTACCTCGGCATCGCCTCGGCCTTGGGCCTCTCCAGCGAAGACCTGGTGCAACTGGCTCGCAATTCGGTCACAGCTTCTTTCCTGCCCGCGGACCGAAAAGAAGCTCTCCAGCAGAAGATCACCGATTACGTGGACTCGGTTTCATAGGGTTGGCGCTCAACCGGAAAATGTATGACGGCGCCGACGTGGCCGGTCGTGACAGACCGCCTTTGACCCGGCCTTCTATTGCTCCTCGGCCGGATAGACATCCACCGTGATCGGGAACTGGACCTCGTCGTGGGGTCGGATCGTGATAGGAAAGGCGCCGACCTTGCGGATGGGCGTCTCCAACACCACGTGTTGCTCCTCGAGATTGAATCCGGTGTCCCGCCGCACCGCTTCCACCACGTCCTTGGCGCCCACCGAGCCGTACAGGTTCCCTGCCTCGGAGGCGCGGGCGGCTATAACCACCATCTTGCCCACGAGTCTGGTGGCGATCTGCTCTGCAACGCTCTTGAGACGCAGGTACTCGGCCAGTTTCGCCTGCTTCAAAGCCTGAACATGGGCGATTGCCCGCGGAGTGGCCTTGATTGCCTTGTTACGGGGTATCAGGTAGTTTCGGGCGTAGCCGGGCGCTACTTCAACCACCTCGCCTTTGTATCCCAGCCCGGCGATGTCCTCGGTCAGGATGAGCCTGGCGCTCATAAGTTGGTGTAGGGCAAGAGCGCCATCTCCCGGGCGTTCTTGATGGCGCGGGCCACCGCGTTCTGGTGCCGTTGGCAGTTGCCGGTGGATCGCCTGCCGCGGATTTTGGCGCGGGCGTCTGAGATGTATCTGCGCAGCAGCGTGATGTCTTTGTAGTCCACGTAGCTGATCTTCGAGTCGCAGAAATAGCAGGAGCGCTTCTTGACTCTCCGGTAGCCTGACCCTGACCGTGGTCGTCTCCTGGTTGAAGCTTTGCGTGCCATATGGTTCCTTTCCCTAGAAGGGTTCCTCGTCGCGGCTGTAGGAACCGCTCGGGTTGACCGGGCTGGCAGGAGTGCGTGATCTCTGACCGCTGTCGTAGTAGCCGCCGCTGCTTTCGCGTGTAGTTCGTCTCACGTCGGCGGTGGCCCATCGCAGGGAAGGTCCGATTTCATCGATCCTGACCTCCACCACCGAGCGCCGGTCTCCGTCGGCGGTTTCCCATTGGCGCTGTTGGAGACGGCCGGTGACGATGACTCGGGATCCCCGCTGCAGGGATTCTGCGACGTTCTCGGCGTACTGGCGCCAAACGGTCCCGCTGAAGAAGCTTGTCTCTTCCTGCCACTCGTTGTTGGGGTCACGCCAGCGGTGGTTAACGGCTATGCGGATACTGGCTCGGGGTATGCCCGAAGTGGTAAAGCGAAGTTCGGGATCCTCCACCAGGTTCCCGACCAACGTCACGGAGTTGTAGGCCATTTCTCTATTCCTCTCTCTTTCTTGGGGCCTCGCTCAGCTCTCAGGACGGACAACTTTATGACGTAGCACCTCGTCGGCTAAGGAAAGGACCCGCCGAAGCGCGTCTACTGTGGCCGGCGCTGACTCGAAGCGGCTGACGGTGTAGTAGCCCTCGGAAACGTGGTCTATCTTGTAGGCCAGACGCCGTTTACCCCAAGGGTCTGTCTCTTGGTTGACGGCTCCCTGGCTGACAAGGAACTCGCTCAACTCCGAGACCTTTTCCCGGTACTCGCCCTCGGTCAACTCGGGGCGATGGATCGTCATCAATTCGTACTGACGCAAGACAGCGTCACCTCCTTTGGTCATCTGCTTGACATGCAGAAGGCCCCGTCATGGGGCAGGATCGCGGTGCCGTATGGCACCTTTGGGGGGTGTGCAGGTCATGATAATAGCTGCCGAATTCCTGGATAATCCGCGTTGACCGCTACAGCGATTCAGGGCGCGTCGGCGTTCTTTCGCGGGATGAGACCTTCCCCCAGGGCCACGGTGTCGAAGAACCCGGGAAGAGCCTCGAGGGCGTAGCGGATAGGAGCCTCAGAAGGATATCTGGGACACGGATCGGCCTGGCACGGAACCATGGGAACCACCAGGAAGAGAGCCCCTCTCTCATTGAAGAACCCGATATCCAAGGGGATAAGCGTGTTTTTCATCCAGAACGACACTTGGACGGGCGGGTCCCAGGCAAAGAGCATCCCGTCCAGGTCTCCCAGGGAAGTCACTCCCATCAGGCCGCGGCTTCGCAGGGCGGGCGTGTCGGCCAAGGCCAACCGGAGGGAGCGGTTACCCAGATGGGCTTTGATGATCTCGAATCCTGTTATGTCTCCGGCGTCGAGTTGAGAGATGGTGGCGCCGACCGTGGTCGGAACGGCCGTGCTGCTGGTCGAAGGAGCAGTGGACACGGTTGTCGAAGACGAACTGGTAGTGCTTGGCGGTTCCACGGAGACCGCGCCGTCCGTAGAGGTGGCGGATGTGGTCGTTATCGTGGCCCAGCCGGGTTCGCTATCCCCGTCTCCCGGCCGGCTTTCGACCGGGGCCTCCCCGCAAGCCCCGGCCAAAAGCGTCGCGCAAACTAGTAAGAGGAGGCGCTTGCGTTTGAAGGCGTCTCTCCCAATAGGGCTTCCTCAAGACTGGCGTCCACGTTGTAGGTCTCTTGCTCGGAGGGAAAGCGACCGGAGCGCACGTCGTCGCAATAGCGGCGAAGCGCGTCGGCGGCAATGGTGCGCAAGTCGGCGTATTGACGGACGAACTTGGGGTAGCGGCCGAATCCCAGTCCCAGCAGGTCATGAAAAACCAGGACTTGCCCGTCCGCAGAGATCCCGGCGCCGATGCCGATGGTTGGCGCGGAGATGCTTTCGGTCACAACCGACGTGACCACTTCCGGTATGCCTTCCAGGACCAAGGCGAACACTCCGGTCTCGTCCAGGACCTGGGCGTCCTGGATGATCTGGCGGGCCGTGTCGAGTTGGCGGCCCTGCACGCGGTAGCCACCCTCGGCATGGATGGACTGGGGAGTGAGCCCCAGATGACCCATCACCGGGATCTCGGCGGCCAGCAGTTGCCGGATGTGGGGAACCCGTTCCGCTCCTCCTTCGATCTTCACTGCTTCTGCGCCGGCCCTGATGAGAGTGGCCGCGTTGCGAACCGTCTCGCAGGGGGAAATGTGGAAACTCATCCAGGGCATGTCCGCGACTACCAGCGAGTGGGGCTTGGCCCGGGCGACCGCGGCAACATGGTGGGTCATCATCTCCAGGCTTATCGAAAGCGTGTTGTCGAAGCCGTGGACAGCATTGGCCGCCGAGTCTCCGACCAGGACGATATCGATGCCCGCTTCGGAGGCCAGCATGGCTCCGGGATAGTCATAGGCAGTGACCATGGCGATCTTTTCAATGCCTTTCCGGGCTCGGATGGAAGGCACCGTTACTCTTGCCATGTTTTCTCCTCTCTCCCCACCGCGGTGGGTTGGGGGATCGGGTCAGTTGGTTTCGTCAGCCCGGTGGCTGGGGGTCAGCACGCTCCGAATCGAGTCGACCGCCCCCTTGGGCTGGCTGCCCCAATAATAAGACTCCCACTTGGAGGCCCAAACCGGGATTGCCGGAAGGGTTTACCGGCGCGGTGCGCTCTTCTGCAGGGGTGGGTGACTGTTAGACGTAGATGCCGACGAGAATCAGCACAAGAGTGAGAACGGTCACTGCCGTGAGCCTCTTTCCCCTGATCGGCTCCTCGACCTTGGCAGTCCTGGTTTTTCCGACCTTGAACACCAAGGCCGCAATCAGCATCACCACGGGATGAAAGAGGTCATCCCAGGTCTGGTGAACGATCAAGAGGATGATCCCCAGTAGCACCTGGACATCCAACATGATGGATGAAACCGTTACAAGGACGGGGTGATGGGAGGAATCCTTGTTCCATCTGGCCAGCCCGATCACCACCATGGCGATCAAAGCTGCCAGAACCAGCCACCGAAGCCCCGAATGTGTTTCGAGCAGAAAGTCCATAGTCCGAAATTATATCCGTTAGGCCATGCGGCGATTAGGGGTTTGCCGCCGTCCTGCCCAGTTGGTCATCCGGTAGCGGTCTGGTCCCGGAGCCAGACGATATCGGCTTCCTGACCCTCGGACGGGGTTTCCACCACCACCGGGGCTCCGGCGTCTCGGACCACGTCGGCCAGGAGGTCCGGGGGAATCTCTCCTGACTTCAAGTTGGCGTGGCGGTCCCGGCGAGAGTTGAATGGATCACGGGAGTTGTTGGCATGCACCAGGTCAATTCTCCCGGTTACGGCCATAACCCGTTCCACCAGCCCCTCCAGCGGCTCTCCCCCCGCCCACGCGTGGCAGGTGTCGAGTACGAACCCGACTTCCAGATCACCGATCTCCTCCCAAAGCCGGCGCACGTCCTCGAGGCGCCGGGCAGCGGCAAGGTTCCCGGAGGCGGTGTTCTCGATAAGGACCGGGACTTCGGTGTCGAGGTGGGCCAAGGCCTTGCGCCAGCGCCCCGCCGCCTCCACGAGGCTGCTGCCCCCTGTTGCATGGCCGCCGTGCACCACCACTCCCGCTGCTCCGATTCGGGCTGCTGCTTCGCAGGTCTCGGCCAGAATTCTCCGGCTCGGTATCCGTACCCGGCTCTCTCCCGCCATGACGTTTACCAGATAGGGGGCATGCACGTAGATAGGAATGGGGGAGGAACGCAACTCCTCGGAATCCGACCGGGGCAGGGGCTTTCTCCAGCTCTGAGGATTTGACAGGAACACCTGCACGACTTCGGCGCCCACCGCCCGGGCATCGGCCAGCGGGTGCCGGTTGGACAGGTGCGCTCCGATCATCATGGGGTGTCCGCCGTAGCCACTGCGCTTTCTTCTGCTATGCGATCGAGGTAGTGGTTTGCCACAGTCTCCACCACCACTGCCCGCACAGACCAATCCGAGGCCAGAACCCGCAGGATGCGTCTTCCCGTCCATCTCGCCCCCCAGGGATGAGAGGGGAGCCCCGGCTGGTGCCCGTTCTGCCGCAGAACTATGGTCAGACTGGACAGGAGGATCCCGTTGTCGTCCACCGGCTGGGAGAAGACCTGGCTGATCGATTCCCAGGGCAGGGGGACAAGGGGCCGGAAGGGCCCCAGCAAGGCAATGGAGAGACCGTCTGAACCCACTGTGAAGACCGGACGTATCCGCATGGCCGATACCAGTCCCCACCCCAGGAGGAGAACCCCGGTGGCCAAGATCATCGCCGCCCACACACGTTCCCGGTCTTCCAGGATCTCATCGCCCGCGAAGACCCGCTCTGCCAGCCCCGCCGCCAGCCAGTTCCACCACAACAAATCGAACGCCGCCACAACCAGCACTCCGCCCGACAGCACAGCAATCCAACTGCGCCGAGACGAGTTGTACACGGTAAGTGTCTCCATGTTCTCCTAGGGGCGGCGGGTTACACGATACCGTGTCGGAGTTGAACCCGCCCTGCCGCGGGCGCCATTGCAAAGGCGGATTGGCGAAAGGGTAGGGCCGGTGGGTAGCTTTGGGTGAGATGCGGTTGATTCTGATCCGGCACGCCGAGCCTGACTGGATACAGGGAGGAAGAATGGTGGGCAACCCGGCTCTCACCGAGTTGGGGCGACGTCAGACGCTGCAGTTGGCCGCACGGGCCTGGTCCGGGGTTGACGAACTGTGGGTTTCGGAGTTGCGACGCGCCCGGGAGACCGCCGCTCCCCTGGCCAAGGAGCTGGGATTGGAGCCGCGGGTGTTCGAGTGGATGAACGAGATCGGGGACCCCGTCGAATGGGATGGGATGTTCCAAAGCCAGGTTGATGCTCGCATCGCCGAGTTCTACAACCAGCCGACGATCGACAAACTGTGGGAAGGAGTACGAAGAGGGGAGTCCTACGGAAGCTTCCAGAAGAGAGTCACCGACGGGTTGCTGGCCACCCTGGGTCACTACGGCACGGAGATGATGGAGCCCTCCCAACCGCGGCTGTGGAAAGTCGGGAGCCGGAAGTCAATAGTGCTGGTTGCCCATGGCGGCACGAACGGAGTGATTTACGAGAACCTGCTGGGATGCGGGGCGACGCCCATCGCCTGGCACAAGTTCCGTTCCCTCCACACAGCAGTCTCCGTGCTCGAGTCGTATCCGTTGGCCGATTCCTGGATGTTCTCCCTGAAGAGCTTCGGGGACGTGACTCATCTCTCGCCGGAACAGGTGACCGGATAGGTTTACTGCCCGTAACGACGTTCTCGGCGGGAGAAGTCCCGCAGGGCCCGGAGGTAGTCGACCCGGCGGAATGCGGGCCAGTAGACATCCACGAAGACGAACTCGGCGTAGGCTGACTGCCACAACAAGAACCCGGACAGTCTTGACTCTCCCGAAGTGCGGATCAAAAGGTCCGGATCAGGGGAACCGGCGGAGTACATGTGCCGGGCCAGGCCGGCGCCGTCGATCCGTTCCGCCAATTGTGCCGGGTTCTCGACACCGAGGCTCAGTTCGGCTACGAGGTTCTGGCACGCATCCACGATCTCCTGGCGACCGCCGTAGCCCATGGCGATGGTCAGATTGCAGCCCTCCGTCCCCGGGCCGGTCTTTTCCATGGCGCTCTTGGCGGCGGTGACCAGGCTGGTTGGCAGCAGATCCAGGCTTCCAATAAACTGCAGTCCCATTTTGTGCTGTCGACACCGCTGGGGGAGGCGCCCGAATAGGTCCACCAGCACCTTGTAGTAAGGCTCGAGTTGTGCGGCGGGACGGCTGAGATTCTCCTTTGACAACACCCAGGCAGTGATCGCCGGTATACCGAGCGCTGTCGACCAGTCCACGAAGTCCTCGAAGCGGCGCATACCCTCCAGATAGCTGTCGACGTAGTTGGGAAGCCCGCTCCGGCGGGCGTAGCGTCGATGACCGTCGAGGATAACTCCCACATGTCGGGGGAAGCGGGAGGCATCCATCTGCTTGAGAAGCCGTCTCTCGTAAATGCGATAAAGGAGACCGGTGAAGGGGGAGATCATGGTTCCTGGGTGTTTGCTGACCACAAGCCTATCTTGAGCCTCTTGGGTCCCAGCTGAAGAAGCGGGTGGTTATCACCAGCCCCAGCCCCAGCCACGCGCCCATTGTCGCCAGGTTCTCCCAACCGAGTACCGGACCGGTGTGGAAGGGGTCGAAAGAGGCGCCGAATGGTTCGGCAAAGTGTTTGAGTGGGAAGATGTCTCCCAGGATCACCAACCATCCCGGGGCATCCTCGAGCGGGATGAAAATGCCCGAGATGAAGGCCATTGGCAGGAACATGGCGTTGGTCACCGCGGGCACTGTGTCGGCAGTCCTGACGATGGCGCACACTGACAGTCCCAGCGCCGAGAAAGTGGACATGCCGAGCACAAAGACGGACAGCGCCACACCGATGTTGTCCCATAGCATGACGAATCCGAACAAAGACCAGCCAACCACGAACATGGCCACTACCGAGACCACCGCAATCCATACACCCGAGCCGATCCTTCCGGCCATGTAGATCCACGGGGTAAGGGGAGTGCCCCGCACCCGCTTGAGAATGCCCTGGTCCCGGGCGAAGGCGGTCCCGATCGACAGGTTGCTGAAGGTCGCCGAGCAGGCGGCAAACACCGCCATCGCCGGCGCGAAGAATTGGGCAAACCGATAGCCGTCAGCCACTTCGGAGCCTCCGAACAGAACGCTGAACAAAGCCAGGAAGAAGACCGGGAGGGCCAAAGTGAAGAAGGCGGCCACGGGTGTCCTCCAGAACGTGCGGTTCTGGCTTCGAATCTGCCTCCACAGCAGGGATAGGTCAGCGCGTGAAGCCGTCATTCCTGGCCTCCCGTTGTGTCGGCCTCATCCATGATGTCGAGGTAGATGTCCTCCAGGGTGGGCAGGCTCACCTCCAGGCCGGCCAACTCCACTCCTCTCTCGGTGGCCCACCGGGTGAGGGTGTACAGATCGGTGGTTGGGTCGGTGGATCGGTAGGTGACCTTGCCATCGCTAATCTCAGGACCATCGCCGATTGCGGGCAGGTTTGTCGTATCGGACACACTGAATCGGACCGTGGTGACCACTTGGGCCGAGCCCAAGGATTCAGGCGTTCCTTCCGCCACGATCCTGCCCTCTGCCAGCACGATTATCCGGTCGGCCAGATGCTGGGCTTCGTCGAGATAATGGGTGGTGAGGAGAATCGTCTTGCCCAAGGCGGTGAGCCCTTCCACCAACTCCCATGACTTGCGTCTGGCGGCGGGGTCGAATCCGGTGGTGGGTTCGTCGAGGAACACCAGGTCGGGGTCTCCCACAAGCCCCAGGGCCAGATCGAGCCGCCGACGCTGTCCGCCCGACAGGGTCTTTATCCGGGAATCCGCCTTCTCCTCCAACCCTACCAGAGAGACAAGTTCATCAACGGGGCGTTGCCGGGAATAGGCCATCCCGTACAGTTCGACCGCTTCCCGCACGGTCAGCACCTCTTCGACCCCTGTCTCCTGGAGCACAATCCCGATCCGGTCACGAAACGCCCTTCCTCCGGTAGCCGGGTGGAAACCGAGCACGTCGATATACCCTTCGTCCGCCCGGCGGTATCCCTCCAGAGTCTCGACTGCCGTCGTTTTCCCTGCCCCGTTTGGACCAAGGAGCGCCAATACTTCTCCTTCGGCCACCGTGAAGCTCACCCCGTCGAGAGCGGTCACTTCGCCATAGGTCTTGAACAGGTTCTTGACGGTGATGGCCGCAGGCACCGGAATCAGGATACTTCGAAGACGGAAGGGCGCTGAGACTCGGTCTCTCGGTGGAGGCTCTTGGCGGGCGGCTTCTCCCTGCGGGGCTGTTTAAGCCGGTTTTCTTCCAGGAGCGATATGGGGATGGGAACCAGCTTGGCCCGCAGGTACTCTCCAAGGCTCTTGGCCTGCGGATCGGTGCGGGTGCTGGACGACACGCCTTCTCCGAGTAGTCCCCGGACCACGAAGTTGACGGCCCGCAGGTTGGCAAGAACGTGACGCTCGATGTCCAGGCCGGCAGCTTCGGACACCAATTCCCGAAAGCGAGACTCCGACAGGAGACCAACCAGCCACCCGAAGGCTTCCTCGCTCTCCACCCACACTCCCACATTGGCGTCACCCCCCTTGTCACCTGAACGGGCTCCGGCAATTCTCCCCAGTGGGACCATCACCGTACCGCCGCTCTCCCGGGAGGCGAGTCCGAAGTCTTGTGGTGCAAACGATTCGGCGCTATCCGGGTCTCCACCCCTTTCGTCCGCGGTTTCTCGCACCGTCGGCGGAGAAACGGGAATCTGCTTCTCCCGGTCCCCCATCCGGACCTGCTGGACGACCTGGGAGGCTTCCACGGAAGTAGGCCAATAGACGGCATAGGGGGAGGAGTCCCGGGGCGGCGCCGTCATGAAGAATCCCGGATAGTGAGCGAGGGCCAGTTCCACCGCGGCCCGGGAAAAGCGTTTTCCGACCTTTTTGGGATCAGGGTCTTTCACGGTGATGCGGAGTTGGGACATGGCGGCCTCATTGGTGGCAGGATCGGCGTGGCCCGTGCCGTCGAACGAGACCGCTGCGTCTGCGAACTGCTCCGCCCCGCCCAGACTCTTCCACAGGGCTTCGGTGACCGATTTCGCCTTTAATTCGGCGTCCAAGCCGGTGATCACCATGGTTACCGAGTTGCGATACCCCCCCAGATAGTTGAGGGCGACCTTCAGGGTGGAAGGTGGCGGTTCCCCCTGCACTCCGGTTACCGCCACCCGGTCAGGACCCTCCTGGGAGAGCCTTATCGAGTCCAGACGGGCGGTCACGTCGGGATTGTGATATCGAGGCCCGCCCACTTCATACAGGAGCTGAGCGGTGACCGTTCCCACCGACACCAGGCCACCGGTTCCCGGGTGCTTGGTGATCACGGCCGAACCGTCCGGGGAGAGTTCAGCGATCGGGAACCCCACCCGCTCAGGTCCGGGCACCCGTTCGAAGAAGGCATAGTTGCCTCCGGTGCACTGAGCTCCGCATTCGATGATGTGGCCCGCCACCAGGGCTCCTGCCAACCGGTCGTAATCCTCTGCGGCCCAGTCGAAGGCCCACATTCCCGGCCCGATCACAACCGCGGCGTCCGTAACCCTTCCGGTCACCACCACATCGGCTCCCCAGGAGAGGGCCTCGGCGATGCCTCTTCCACCCAGGTAGGCATGGGCGGTAAGGGGGGTGATACCCGACGGGAGGGGCTTTCCGGTGTCGAAGTGGCGCAATCCGTTGATCGTCTGCAATTCTCCGACGCGCTCGGTGAGGTCGTCGCCGGAGACCCAGGCGATCCGGGCACCCAGACCGAGCCGGTCCGTCAATTCCTGCAGACGCCCGGCCATGCCCTGCGGATTGAGGCCACCTGCGTTGGACACCACCTTGATCCCCCGATCCAGACAGGTTCCCAGCACCTCTTCCATTTGCGTCAAGAAGGTTCGTACATACCCGGCCTCCGGGTCACGGCGCCGCAAACGCCAGAGGATCGCCATCGTCAACTCGGCCAGGTAGTCCCCGGTGAGAACGTCTATTGGTCCCCCCTCCACCATCTCCCGCGCCGCGTCCAGGCGGTCTCCGTAGAACCCGGAGCAATTGGCTATGCGGAGGGCCTTGGCGCCGGTCGCCGTCATAGGGGGCGGCTGTGCAGGGGCGACTCCCGGCAAAGTTCCTCCACCGCATCGGGGGCCCTGGGGAGGTCGGCCGTGAGCACGTCGCAGCCGCCGGTGGTAATCACCACGTCGTCTTCGATCCTGATTCCGATGCCCAGCAGTTCGGGGGGAATCGGATGTTTGACCTTGGGGGCTGCCTCGCGCAACTCCTTGTGGAGGCTGGCGGCCGAGGGATCGAGCATCCGTTCCTTCATCCACTGGTCGGAATCGAATTCCAGCATGGCAAACTCGACTTCGGGGCGGGAGGGATCCACATAGAGGCCCGGTTCCACGGTGAGCGCCATGCCGGGTTCCAAGGGACGATGGGCGCCGTCCAGACGGTAGGAGCCCACATCGTGGACGTCCATTCCCAGCCAGTGGGAGGTCCCATGCATGAAGAACTCCTGGTAGAGGTGCATGCTCATCGCCTCTTCGGTGCCGGTGGGAAGGAGACCCATCTCTACCATGCCTTCCACCAGGATTGCGAGTGCGGTGTCGTGCGGCGACCGGATGTGGTTGCCCGGGCGGCAGACCGCGATCGCTGCCTCCTGGGCCTCAAGCACCACTTCGTAAACTCGGCGCTGGGGGGTGGTGTAGGAGCCGGAGACCGGGAAGGTGCGGGTGATATCAGACGTGAAGTGGTGGAGTTCGCAGGCGGCGTCCACCAACAGCAAGTCACCATCCTCCATCCGCCGGTTGTTGTCGACGTAGTGGAGGATGCAGGCATTCGATCCGGAGGCGACGATGGAGGGGTACCCGTCGCGGGGAGAGCCTCCCATCCGCCACACGTTTTCCATGGCGGTCTGCACCTGGTACTCCCATCGTCCCGGTCCTGCAAACCGCATGGCCTCCCGGTGTCCTTCCATGGTCAGATCACAGGCATCCCGAAGCCATTGAATCTCCTGAGGGGATTTGAGAAGTCGGAGTTCGGCGAGAATGGGACGCAGGTCGGAGAGGTGTCGCGGGAGTTCCATCCCCAGCCGGGTCCTCAGTGCATGGGCCTTTTTCCAGAGGTTCATCACTGGTCGGGACCGTGCGCCTCCGGCCACCGAATGCCAGATCACCGCCCGCCCGTCCGCCAGCTTCAGGAGGCGGCTCTCGAATTCGGTCACCGGATAGGAGGCGTCGGCGCCGTACAACTCCTTCGCGCCTTCGGTTCCCGCCCGGGACCCGTCCCACATCTCTTTCTGGCGGTCCCGGGGTTGTACGAAGAGCGTGAATTCTCCTTCGGGGTGTCCCGGTGCTATTACTGCCACGGCATGGGGCTCGTCGAAGCCGGTGAGATAGAAGAAATCGGAGTCCTGGCGGAATGCATAGTCCACGTCGGGGTTGCGCAGTCCCGGGACCCCGGCCATAACCACCGCCAATCCTTCGGGACCTACTTTCTCGGCAAGTCGCCGCCGGTTGTGAGCATGAGAGTCATTCATCTCGGCACGTGGTTTTCGCAGGAGGGTGTCCCTGAAAGGATACGAGCTGATCAATCCCTGGCGCTCATCCGGAGCGGACACTGGCTATGAGGACACCAAAGCCAGATCAACCACAAGAGGGAAGTGATCCGACCCTAGATCCGGCCCCAGCCACCTGTCCGAGACCGCCAGATGGGAGGAGTGGAGAACGTGGTCGATGGGAACCCTGGTGAGGAAACTGCCGTCCACCGGGAAGCTCGGGGCCAGACCGAAGCCTCGCTGGGAGTTTCGAAGGCCGGACTCGGTAAGAGGTCCGAAGACATGCGACCAGGGGGTGGCGTTGAAGTCGCCGGCCACCACGGTCGGGCCCCTCGCCTTCCCCACCCAGTCGGCCACGAACTCGAACTGGGCATCTCGTAGCGCGGCCCGCCGGGCGTTGGTGGGCGCCAGGGGATGGATGCCCAGCATGATCACTTCCGTCTCCCCCAAGCTGACGGTCACTTCCATCGCTCGCGCCTCTCTCTCCGCCCAACCGTGGCTTATCACCTCCGAAGGCGGATCTCTGGTGAGTGTCAGGGTCGAGAATATCAGATGGTCGGGTCGGGAGGGATGCTGCCGGTAGGGAAGCCGTCCATCCGCCCGGGCCTCGGAGAAGGCCCTCTCCCACAGCCGGTTGGCTTCATGCAGGAAGACCACATCTGCGTCCACTTCCGAAAGGAATCCGATCACCTGCTCATACTGTTCGTTCTGGCCCTGAACGTTGAACGACACCACTCGTATGGCGGGGGATGCGGCGGGTATGTTCTGTTTTCCCCAGAACAAGGGGGCTACGTAGGCGAGGTTGACCAATCCCAGGATCAATATCGCCCAGCCCAGGCGCGGCCAACTCCTCAACAACAGGGCCATCCCCCCTGCCAGCAGAACCACCGCGAACTGCGGGCGGAAACTGGTTGCCAGGTCGAACACCCAGAACCACCTGCCGAAAAACCCGGCCAAGCTGATCAGGCCGATCAGCAAGGAAGGTGTAGCTACCACAATCAACCAGCCGAACCCTACACCCGGTGCGGCTCTCCCGGCTGTCACAACGGCAGCAAGAACTCGGCCTTTCTGAGGCTCCGGCGGCGTTCTTTCACGTCGGGTAGGTGGTAGGAGACCAGATCCCAGAACCGGTTCGAGTGATTCATCTCCGTCAGGTGGGCGAGTTCGTGCACCACCAGGTAGTCGATGAGGTCGGGTTCCAGCATCATGGCCCGCCAGCTGAAGCGCAGGGTCCTGTCTCGGGCGCAGCTTGCCCAGCGGCGGCGCTGGTTCCTGATCAGGACCCGGGGACTGGCGTGACCGGCCACGAAGGGCAGCCACTCGTCCACGATGTCGGGCAGATAGTCCTCGGCTTGTCTCCAGTACCAATCCACGAAGGCCTTCCTGATCAATTCCCGGCGCTTGTAGTCGTCCATACCCGGAGGCGCGTCGAACAGGAAGCAGTCCTCATCGAACCGGATCCATGGCCGCAGGAAACGATTGGTGTGCACGATCAGTTCGAAGTCCCGACCCAGATAGGGCATCGTTTCTCCGGTTACGAACCGCCGGGGGGCGCGTCTCTGGCTGAGAATCTTCCGCCGTTCCAGGATCCATGGCGCCTGGTCGCGGACCAACTGCTCGAGTTCGAGATCGGAAGCGGCGGCCGGAGCAAGCACCCGCACGTTGTCGAGGCTCACCTGGGTTTGAATGGTCTTGTGGCGGCGGGCGCTGCGAACCACCTCGTAGGTGATGGTGGTGTCATGGAAATGGATACTGCCGTGTTTGTTCATTTGGACCTCCCGTCCGGCCACCACGAGATGTGGCCTGCCCGTGTGTGTGCCCTGATGTTCTGTCCCCGTCCGGCGGGACCGTTTCCCTCTCCGTGACGGATGATTGACTATTGGACTACAGGTGTGACATCCACTCGCCGATCATCTCCCCGATTTCGTGACCCGAGTCCTCCTGGATGAAATGGGTCCCTCTCACGGTCTTCTCCGTCTGATTGGGCCAGGAGCGGCACATTTGCCGCTGTTTCCCGATCAGGATGGTCCCTGGTTCGGCGTTGATGAACAGCTTGGGGACCCCGCTCTCGGCCAGCCAGGCCGCGTACTCGGCCACCACCTCCGTCACGTCCGCCGGATGGCCGTCGATGGGGATTTCCCGGGGCCAGGTGAGGGTGGGCCTCCGGCTCTCGCCGCCTTCGGCGTAGGGGCGGCGATACTCGTTCATCACCTCCTCCGAGAGGGGATCGAGGACCGATGCGGGGAGGATCCTCTCGACGAACACGTTCTTTTGGATGACGATCTCCTCGCCCGCCGGGGAGCGCATCGCTTCGAAGATGCGTCGGGCGGGCCCGGGCCAGTCGTCCCAGGAGACCGGGCAGACGATCGTCTCCATATAGACCAGACCCCGGACGGCGCTCCGGTTCCGGTTGGCCCAGTCGAAAGCCAGGGCGCCGCCCCAGTCGTGCCCTACCAGGGTGACGTTATCGGTGGCGCCCACCGCCTCCAGCCACCCGTCCAGGTAGCGGCGGTGCTCCACGAATCGGTAGGAGCCCGGCCCCGAGGATTCGAGTTTGTCGGAGTCTCCCATCCCGATTAGGTCGGGCGCCAGGCAGCGACCCTGACCGGATACCGGAGGAATGACCTTTCGCCACAGGTAGGAAGAAGTGGGGTTGCCGTGGAGAAATACGATGGGAGGGCCTTCTCCGGACTCGGTGTAGGCCATGCGTTTTCCCAGGACGTCCACGTACTTCTTGGAGGTTGTAGGGTTGCTCATCGGACAAAGCCTAGAAGACGGGAGGGATGGGTCCGACGAGGGTGGCTCCAATGACCCATCCGTTTACTCTGGGGTTATGGATCTCACACATGCTCTATATACAACCCGGGCTATGCGCCGGGTGCTGGCCGACCCGATTCCCACCGAGGTGGTGCAATCCATGCTGGACGCGGCGATCCGGGCTCCCTCGGGCGGCAACTCGCAAAACTGGCGATTCATAGCGATTACAGACCCGGAAGTCCGGTCCGCCGTCGGGGCGCTGTATCAGGATGCCTTTGCCATTCTGTTGGAGAGGGTCTACGGCAAGGCCCTGGAGAAAGCGCGCCAGGAGGACGACCAAGGAACCCTGCGGATATTCAGTTCGGCGCAGTGGCTGGCTGACCACGCCTCCCAGGTTCCGTTGTGGATGTTCTTCTACGCGAGGGGAGACGAATCGGGCGCTTCCATCTATCCGGCGGTTTGGAGCGCCATGCTGGCGGCCCGCGGGCATGAGGTGGGCACTTGTCTCACCACCATCCTGGGTGAGTTCAAGACGGAGGAGACCGACGAACTTCTAGGGGTTCCCCCGGGGAGGGGATGGAAACAGGCGGCGGCAGTCTCCTGCGGGTACCCGAAGGGGAGGTGGGGGCTGGCGCAACGTAGCCCCGTCCACGGAGTGGCGTACGCCGATCGATGGGACAACCCTGTTTCCTGGCGGGTTGGCGAGCCGCTGTGGGACGGTTAGGCCGGCCATCCCGGTATCTCGCCGAATAACCTCTCGTAGGTGGAGATCGCGGCCCGGTCGGTGAATCCGGCAACGTAGTCGAGGGCACGCACTCGAGGCGGGTCGTCCGCCAAGCCGAAACCCTCCGGCATGGTCTCGGGATGCTGGATGTAATGTTCCACCAGCCGGGTGATCACTCCCACCGCCCATCTGTGCTCCCGAAGGCGAGCCGGACTCTCGTACACCCTTTCGAACATCAGTGTCCGGAATTGGGTCATAGCCGAAAGCGCTTCGGGGTCCATAGACACCTCCCCGCTGCAGGCCGACTGGTCGATTACCGCGCGGCTCATAGCGGAGACCCACTCATCCGGTGGGCCGAATCTCCCAAACATATCAGTCGGGATGTCCCGTGGGGAGAGAGCATCGTGGCGGAACGCGTCGTCGAGATCGTGGGTGAGATAGGCGATACGATCCGCGAAGCGGCACAGCATTCCCTCGGGAGTGATCGGAGCAGGTTCTATCCGCCAGGTGTGGGCCCGGATGCCATCCAGGGTCTCCCACGTGAGGTTGAGCGGTTCCAATAGGTTGAGCAGCCGTATCCCATGGGCGGCGTGGTGCCAATCCCCTTCGTCCACATAGGGAGAGAGGGCGTCCTCGCCGACATGGCCGAAGGGTGAATGACCGATGTCGTGACCCAGGCAGATCGCCTCCGTCAGGCTTTCGTTGAGACCCAGAGCCACCGCCATGGACCTGCCTATCTGGGCTACGTGGATGGTGTGGGTGAGTCGGGTTATCACATGGTCCCCCGGAGGGTCGGGGAACACCTGGGTCTTGTTGCGCAGCCGCCGGAATGCCTTGGAGAACAGAAGCCGATCCCGGTCAACCTGGAACGGAGTCAGCAATTCGTGGACAGGTTCCGGTTCGTATCTTCCCCGGGAGTTTGTTGACCGGGTGGCGATGGGGGAAAGAGCAGCTTCGGCTTTCTCTCGATCTCGACGGTCGCGTATGCGGAGCGCAGGTTCGTCCGGTTGGTTCGTCATGTTGCGCCCTCCCCTGGTGGCCACCCTTGGAAACATTTTTTGATGAGGTCCTCAGGCATGAATGTCAGCCGCCGAATATACCATTCGCTGCACATGGAGTACCTGGCGCTTTATCGCAAGTACCGGCCGCAGGTCTTCGGGGAGGTGATCGGCCAGGAGCACGTGACCAACACCCTGGTCCGCGAGGCCAGGGAGAGAAGGGTTGCCCATGCCTACCTCTTCGCCGGACCGCGAGGCACGGGCAAGACCTCCACCGCTCGCATCCTTGCCAAAGCGATCAACTGCGAGGACCCCCGCTCCGATGGCGAGCCCTGCGACCGCTGCGCCACCTGCCAGGCCATCTCTGACGGCAGTTCGCTCGACGTCCAGGAATTGGATGCCGCCTCCCACAACTCGGTGGAGAACATCAGGGACATCCGGGTGCAGGTGACCATGGTGGCGGCCCGTCCCTCGGCCCACCGGGTCTTCATCCTCGATGAAGCGCACATGCTTTCGGTGGCGGCCTGTAACGCCCTTTTGAAGACACTGGAGGAGCCTCCTCCCAATGTCCATTTCATCCTGGCCACCACCGAGCCCTACAAGCTGTTGGACACCATCCGCTCCCGCAGCCAGCGTTTCGACTTTCTTCCCGTTCCGGCGGAGGTGCTAACCCGCCACCTGCGGTCGGTTGCCAGCCGCGAAGGATATGAAGTGGCCGAGGACGGCTTGGAGACTGTGTCCCGCCATGCGGACGGAAGCGTTCGAGACTCTCTCAGCCTCTTGGAGCAGGTGGCCGCCCTGGGTGACGGGCGAGTCGATCCGGAAGGGGTTGAGCGGGCCTTGGGGGTTGCTGACCGGGATACGATGAACGTTCTGGCAAAGGCGGTGGCAGACCGGGATGCTGCGGCGGTGCTATCCCTAGTGGCCCGCCTGGATGGCCGGGGGGTTAATCTCCGTTCCTTCGTATCCGAGGGGATCGGGTTTTTCCGGGGGACATTCCTGGCGCACCATCTCTCCGACCCGGGGGCTGCCACCGACGACCCTCCCGAGGTTGTCGAGGCTTGGAAGGCGGCTGCGAAGATCCTGTCGGTGAGCGACGTCAACCGGGTCATCGATCAACTGGGCGATGCCCTGATCAGAATACGGGAGGGACGAGAAGAACGGCTCATGCTGGAGTTGGCGCTGCTCTGGATAGTGCGTCCCGAAACTTCCGTCCATCCGGCTGCTCTTCTAGCCAGGATCGAAGCCCTGGAAGCCCGGATCGGGGAGGGGACCCGGCCCCAGGGGGACGCCAGGCCCTCCGTTTCGCCTGCCGCCTCCGGGCCCCGGAAGTATCGGGCCGGTACGGGCGCGCCGGCTCCGGCAGCTTCCACCGTTCCCTCCGGAGAGAAGGAGTTGCAGGCCCCGGCTGTTTCCCAGCCCGCCGCTGCTACCACCTCGCCACCCGAAGATGCTCCCGTCGAGACAGGGCCTCTCACTTTGGAGAAGCTGGCGGCTATGTGGACGGAGATCGCGGGGACCTTCGGGGGGATGCTTGGCGCCCTCTTACGTCCCACCAACCCGGTGGCTTTGGAGGGGGATCGCTTGGTGGTTGACTGCGAGAACCACTTCCGACTCCTTCGATTGGAGGACAGTGACTCGGCAGCCCTGATCGGAGATGAGATCAAGAGGAGAACCGGCCAACGGATCAGGGTGGAGTATGTCAACCAGGCTACGCAGGGGGTGACCTCGCCCACCCTGGAACGTGCAGCCTCCCACCCATCCTCTCCATCGGCTGGCGCCGAACCGCAGGAGCGCCGGTCAGAGCCGGATCCACCGGGGGACAAGAGTCCGTTGTCCCCGTCCCGGGCGGATGCCGACACCGCGGCGCCGGATGAGGTGCCCGGTCCTGAGGAGGAACCGGAGACCAACCACGGCGAATCGGATGCTGATCTCAAGGCCTTCTTCGAAGCGGCAGAGATTTCGATCACTGAGGTAAAGCACCCTTCAGGTCCAAGTCTGTTCTGACTACACGCTCGGTAAGCCGGTTCTCAACCGCCCCAGTTGGAGGGTACGACCTCAAGGCGGGTTTGCGGAAGAGGAAAAGAGAGATGTTCAACATCGGCCCGATGGATAGCTTCGACTTCGACCAAGCGGTGGTCCGCATGGCCGACCTTGTGGGCCTTCCCGTCGCCCGGGTCCGACTGGCCACTCCCCCTACCGTTGCGACACTAGCGTCGACAAGGGCCATGAGCGTGTTGGGCTTTGAGCCACGCCATACCATGTTGGACATGATCGAGGAAGCCGCGGCGGCATGGAAGGCCCGGAGGTCGAAGTGACCTTTTTTGACGTGGTGACCTTGGGCGAGACGATGTTGCGCCTTACCCCACCGGGGGCGGGAAGGTTGGACCAGGCCCGGCGGTTCGACGTGGAAGTCGGCGGCAGCGAATCGAACACGGCCGTGGGGCTGTCCAGGTTGGGGTTGCGGTGCACCTGGATCTCTCGGATTCCCCGTTCACCGCTGGGCGACTTGGTGTGCGCCGAGCTTTCCCGCCACGGGGTGGATGTCTCTGGTGTGGTGCGGGTCCCCGACGAGCGCCTCGGCCTCTACTTCTATGAGGACGGCCCACCCCCCCGACGCCGCCGGGTGATCTACGACCGGGCCGCCAGCGCCGCCGCTCGTCTCGGCCCGGCCGACCTCGATCTCGACTGGTTCTCTCCCCGGCGTTGCCGACTGGTTCACCTGACCGGAATCACCCCCGCCCTCGGCGAGTCGGCGCGCCGAACCACCCGCCATGTCATGGAAGCAGCCCGCGCCGCCGGTTTGCCGGTTAGCTTCGACACCAACTACCGCGGCGGTCTGTGGTCGCCCGCTGAGGCGCGCGGCGAGCTGCTCCACCATATGAAGCGGGCATCGATCGTCATTTCCTCCACCGGGGATCTCGAAGCAGTGTTTTCGGCGGGGCCGGACCGGGAAGGTGCCTTGGAGTGGCTTCGGGAGCGGCTCCCCGACCAGGTTTGCGTGGTTACCTCCGGAGCAGAAGGGGCGGTCGCCTGCCTGCCGGGCGGCGAAACGGTCGTTCGCCCGTCCATTCCCACCACGGCGGTTGACCGGCTGGGTGGCGGAGACGCTTTCAACGCCGGGTTTCTGTACGGGTGGCTGCGGTTCCCTGCGGGTCCTGACAGGTTGAAGCGTTGCTTGGACTGGGGCGTGGCCGCCGCCAGCCTCAAGTACGCCACCCCCGGAGACATGGCGGTGCTGGACAAAAGCGAGATCGTCGCCTTGCTGGAAGGAGGCTCCATCCCCGGGCGGGTGCAGCGATGACCCCCGCCCGACGCCTCAATAGCATGTTGGTGATGCAGAAAGACCTGTTGTGATGTCGGCCGAAGCGGTGATCGCGGGGGGTGACTGGGAAGCGTCCGTAACCAAGGGTGACCTGTTGTGGTTACGGTCTGATCTCGAAACAAAAACCCGGGATGTGGATTCCAAGGTCGACAAGGTGCACAGCGACCTGCGCATCGAGATTGCCAACCAGAGTGCCAAACCGAGTGGGGAGATTGCCAAGCTGCGGGTTTCGATGGCAGGGATGACCCTGGCCGTGTTGGCCGGCCTGGGTGGATTGATAACCCTCTTCGAGTTCATGTCCCAAAAAGGGAGGCTCCCCGCTGGGAAGCCCTCCCTCTCTTTTATTAGGTATTTGACTTCTTAGCTCTGAGAGGCGATGAAGATATTGGCGAGACGGTCACTCGCCGGGGCCTTGGAGTCCCGTCCGGGGTTGAACCCGCTTTTCGATAGGTGAACTTATGTTTGCTACTTTGAGCCGTTTCCGGCGGCAGATAGCAGTGTTGGCGGTGCTCGCCATGTCGGAGTGGACCCCGGCGGGGCCGCATGCGATCTGCAGCATCCCGTCGGCGCTGAGCGCCGGGTAGCGGGCCATCACCGCTTCCAATCCCGCGGCCAGAGCCTCCGGTGGGTTCCCCGCGGACGTACCGCCCTCGCCGCCGGGTGCGGCCGAACCGCCCAAGCCCCATACGGAACCGGATCCCCCTGAAGACGAGAGGCCCTTTCCCCGTTCCGGGGCGGATGCCGACACGGCGGCGCCGAATGAGGCGACTAACGCCGGAGACGAGGGAGACACCAACCACGACGAACCGGATGCTGATCTCAAAGCGTTCTTCAAAGCGGCGGAGATCTCCGTGACCGAGGTGAAGAACCCACCGGGCGGAAGCCTTCCCTTCTAGCTGTACTTTCCAGGGACGTGGTTGACAAATGCTTGGTGGGTGAGGGCCTCCCTGGTTTGATTTGTGGGGTAACCAAATCCTTCGACTGTTGAGTCGGTCGCAGTATTCAGGGAGCCGGTGGTTCTTTAATCATGTCCTCTTCGAGAGTCTCCAAGACCTCCCTCGCGACGAAGCGGCGCAGTCGACGCGGCCCTGGCTTGATCTCGGTAAGTATCTCCAGTTCCTCCAGCAATCCCAGCATCCGAAGACTGGTGGGTCGCTTGACACCGAGCCTCGCCTCAACGCGATGGGCGTTGATAATCGGATTGGTGATCAGGGAGTCAACAAGAATCACAGCTTGGCCCCGCGTCGACTCCATTACCCGAGCCCGGTATTTCTCCCTGAGATCGATCAGGCGTTCAGCCCGCCGCACGGCATCGTTGGCTTGGGTCTCTACCCCCTCCAAGTAGAACCGCAGCCAGGCGTTCATGTCTCCTCGTTCCCGCACTCCCTGGAGTCCTGTGTAGTAGTCGTCTCGTTGTCTTTCGAAGTACGAGGACAGGTAAAGGAGCGGTTGGGGGAGCCGGTCGCGAAGAACCAGGTGAAATACGATCAACAACCGGCCCATTCGCCCGTTGCCATCGAGGAAAGGATGGATTGTTTCGAACTGGTAGTGCAGCAAGCCACTCTGTGCCAGCACTGAGATAGTCCGGTTCTCGTGAACGTAGCGTTCCCAGTCCGAAAGCAAGGTAGCGAGTTCTCCGGGGGGTGGAGGCACGAAGGAGGCGGTCTCACGGGTGGATCCGGGAGGTCCGATCCAGTTTTGAGAAACTCTTACTTCTCCCGGTTGGCGTTCTCTTCCCCGGACGCCTCTCAGGAGGATGGCATGCATGTTGCGGACTAGGCGAAGGCTGAATGGAAGGTTCTTGAGGCGGGTAAGGCCCTCCTCCATGGCATCCATGTAATTCAATACTTCTTCGATGTCAGGGTCCCTTTTTTGTTCCTCCGCTTCGGCCTCCAAGACACCCAACAGACTTGCTTGAGTTCCTTCGATTCTTGCCGAGGAGAGCGCTTCCTTTAGGAGATAAGGTCGGATCAGAAGATGGGGATTGGGAAGCAAGCGGCCAGCACCGGCCAGACGTCCCAATGCTGCCTCGGCGTCGGCTAATCGCATGACCGTATCATGCGCCATGTCAATGGATTTGGGCAGGGGGTTGGGGTAGTAGGCCCGATACCCTTTACCGGGTACCGAACGCACTTCACCATAAAGAGTCTTCTCATATAGGCTGGCGTCCACGTCCCCTCAGGATAGCCGACCATTACAGATTTCGGGGTTTGTGTTATGGTCGGGGGTGCACTATTACATTTGCGTTACGGTGGGAGCCGACCATTACAGATTTCGGGGTTTGTGTTATGGTCGGGGGTGCACTATTACATTTGCGTTACGGTGGGAGGGCGACTATCACAGAAAGCGGCCTCAATGTAATAGTGGGTCTGTCTGGGAAGATTCCTCCGGTTTGTCGCAATCGGTCAATACCCTGCGATAAGTATGAAGTTCGAGCCGCCTGTCCAGAATGTGATCGACGAGTTTGCCAGGCTGCCGGGGATCGGCGCCAAGACCGCTCAGCGGTTGGCCTTCCACCTCATGTCCCTGCCCAGAGACGCCGCGGACCGTCTTGGTGGGGCGATTCTGGAGATGACCGAGAAGGTGCGGAACTGTTCCCGGTGTTTCAATCTGACGTCGGAAGATCTGTGTTCGATCTGCCGGGACACTCGGCGTGACCACACGCTGGTGTGTGTGGTGGAAAGACCCCAGGACATCTCCGTGATCGAACGGACCAACGAATTTCGGGGGGGATACCACGTCTTGGGCGGTGCGCTGTCACCCCTTCGGGGGATAGGGCCGGAGCAGCTTCGCATCCCCGAGCTGGAAAGGCGGATGGAGACGGAGGGAATCGTCGAGTTGGTGATGGCGACCAATCCCACCCTGGAAGGAGACGCGACGGCGCTCTACCTGGCGAGGGTGTTCAAATCCCGGGAGGTGCGGATCACTCGCCTCGCCTCGGGCCTGCCGGTGGGAGGGGACCTCGACTACGCCGACGAGATAACCCTGGGTCGAGCCCTGGCCGGCCGCCAGCAGATGTAGGACCCCGGAACCGGTGAATATCGGCTAGCTTAAACGCGCAGCCATCATGCGCCGGAGCCGGGCGGAAAGGGCATGGCCATCGGCGGTTTGAAGCTCTCCGTCCCTCACCACCACCTTCCCGGCTACCACCACGTGGCGGGGGCGTCGGCCCGGGTTGGCCCACAATAACCCTTCCAGCGGGTCGCCCACCCCGGCGTCTTCGGGTCCGGTTGTATCGTAGCAGCAGAGATCAGCGGCCGCGCCTGGCTCCAAGTGTCCCAGTTCAGGCCGGCCAAGTCCCTGCGCCGACCCGGCAGTGGCCGCCCCCAGGAGTTCGAGAGCGGTGGGTGGCCGCTTGGTGAGTCCTCCCACCTGTAGCGCAAGGCGGGCATCGGCCAGGAGGTTTCCGGCGTCGTTGTATCCCCCGCCGCTCGTGCCCAGCCCCACGGTGATCCCGGCATCGATCAAAGCGCCCACTTCGCAGACTCCCAGGCCCATTGGTACGTCGAATCCAGGGGCATGGGTGGCGGTCACCCCCGTTGCGCTCAGACGGTCCCGCTCGGATACGGTAATCCCACAGAGGTGGGCGACGGTGACGTCCGGGGCAAGCCACCCCCACTCTTCGAGGAGTTCCAGGGGACGGCGGCCGTATCGCAACGCGGCGCGTTCGGTGTCTATGACTTCGTTGGCCTGGGTCCGCCGACGGATACCCCATCGGCGGGCGGCTTCCGAGAAGACCGCGAAGGTCTCGGGGCCGTCGGAGTGCACCCCGGCCGGTCCGCACGCCATCTGCAGCATCCCGTCGGCGCTGACCGCGGGGTACCGGCCCATCACGGACTCAATTCCCGAGGCAACCGCCTCGGGTGGGTCCCCCGCCGACCCGTAGCCGAACACCAGCCTGCCGCCGAGTCCCCGCGCAGCTTCCACAGTGGCCTCCACCAACTCCAATGGCGCGACGCCCTCCGGCCAGGTGAAATGATGGTCTGCAACGGTTGTTACGCCTGCCAGCAACCCTTCAGCCACACCCACCGCCGCCGCAGCCTCTGCAAGGATGGGGTCGACTGCCGCCCGGCGGTAGTAGCCGGCCATGGCCGCCAACCAATTTCCCATCGAGAGATGTCGGGTGCCTGAAAGGGTGCGGAAAGCGGTCTGCAATAGGTGATGGTGGGCGTTGACCAGTCCGGGGATCACCACGCATCCGGAGGCATCCAGGTATTCGGTGTCTGAACGGCTTGGCGGCGGGGTCGGGGTGAAGGTCACTTCCTTTACCCTGCTTCCCTTGCAAACCAAAGAGACAGCCCCGAGTCTTCGGGACCCGGTCCAGATTTCCTCGGCGCCGCGCACTATGAGCATCAGGACATGGTAAGCATGGCCTACCATATCTCCAATGTCCAGTCCGGGTTCCCGTCTACTCGAAGAACTCACTCTTCCCCAGGTAGGGGAGAAGATTCACCCCTCCTCGGTTCTGATACTGCCGATCGGATCGGTGGAGCAGCACGGGCCGCACCTTCCCCTGGCGACGGACCACCTGATCGCCTCCGAAGCGGCGAAAGCAGTGGCCAGCCGGTGTGGCGAGGAGTTGGACCTCTGGTTCCTGCCGACGGTGGCGGTTTCCAAGGCGAACGAACATGCCTGGGCGCCGGGGACCCTCTGGCTCCGAGCGACGACTCTCCTGGCGGTGGTGGATGATATCGCTTCCTCGGCGGCGACCACCGGCGCGCGTCGGCTCGTCTTTCTCAACTCCCACGGTGGCAACACCGCTCTGCTGGTGGTGGCCTGCCGGGAGGCTCGGCTTGCCCATGGGCTCCAGACCTTCCTGCTCCATCCCTTCCTTCCCCCCGACCACGGGGGGAGGTCCGCTTCGGCGCCGGCTGGGGAGTTGGGAATGGGAATCCACGGTGGCCACGACGAGACGTCGATAATGCTCCATCTGCAGCCTGACCTGGTAGACATGAGCCTGGCCACCCGGCGGGTTCCGGATCGGCTGGCCGCAAACCGGCATGTGCGCTTCGGGGGGTCGGTGCCCTTCGGCTGGACTTCCGACGACTTCGGCCCCGACGGCCACATCGGGGATCCGGTCGGGGCGACCGCCCGGGAGGGGAAGGAATTGTTCGAGATGGCCGTGGAGATGCTGTGCGAACAGCTGGCTGAAATAGCGACGTTCGAATTCCGAAAGGATCCGGACGGAGCGTGCCATTGATGAGGGTTCTCGAAGGATCCTCCAAAGCTAAAATACGACCAAGCCGTCCCGACGGCGCTTAGCCGCGACAGAATAAGCAGAGGCCCATGGAAACCGGAGTATTCCTTTTCGGAGCAGTGGAGATGGATGATGCGGGAGTGGGCCCTCCTCGTCCCACTGACCGCCGGTACGACCAGAAGCAAATGTGGTACGCGGCGGAACGGATGCTTGACATGGGCGTGGTCACCGAGGAGAGCGGCTTTGACATCTTCTGGTTGACAGAGCACCACTTCCAGTACGAGGGATACGAAGTCATTCCCAACGCCGTGTTGTTCGGTGCGGTGCTGGCAGAGCGGACCGAGACGCTTCGGATCGGGGCGCTGTTCAACATAGTGCCCCAGTGGAACCCGCTGCGATTCGCGGAGGACTTTGCCACGATGCACAACCTGTCGGGCGGTCGGGGAGTGCTGGGCGTGGGTCGAGGAACCGTGCCGCGGGAGGCCCAGACCCTCGGTTCCATGATCGGAAGCCACGATAACCCCGACAAGGCCGAGGCGGATCGCGTCAACCGTGAGATATTCGACGAGACGATGGACGTGATCCTGGCGGCTTTCGAGAACGAGACCTTCTCCTACCACGGGCGCCACTTCACTTATCCCCCAGCGGGCATACCGGATCGGGGAGGGACGGTACAGACACTCACCCTGGTGCCCCGACCCCTCTATCCCTTTGACACCTGGCAGGCGATCACCTCGCCGCCCACCCTGGAGTACGTGCCGAAGCGAGGTTGGGGAGGGGTCTTCTGGTTGAAGCACCATCGATTCACGTCCCAATGGTGGAACCGCTTTGCAGATCTCTACGAGGAAGAACACCAGGAGTCCTTGGAAGCAGGCCAGAAGCGGATGCTGGTGCTGAACGTGCGGGTGGAGGACACCCACGAACAGGCCTGGGAGGCCGCCCGGCCCGGGCATGACGAGTTCTGGAAGTTCCTGGGCCCTTACGGCTGGAGCCGGGGGTACATGGGTGCGGACGGAAAGCCCTCTCCACCCGGCTTGATCCCCACCCTGGAGCAGTCGGTGGAGCAGAAGACCTGGATCGTCGGGACGGCCGAGGAGGTAGCCGAAGGGGTCTCGTTCTATGCTGATTCGCTGGGCGGTCTGGAGCATCTGACCTTCTTCCCGCATTTCCCGGGGGACACCTATAACCAGGCTGCTGAGCAGATCCAGCGTCTGGGGGAAGAGGTCCTTCCCCTCCTCTAGCTTTCATTCACAAAAAGGGATGAACCCTTGTCACAGTCGCACCCTGGAGAGATGAGCCCCTCCGGCACCGGCGCGTCTGCTCCGGTGGTGGCGGTGGTGAACTACACGGACAGGCCGCCCGAGAGGTTGTCGTCGTTGGTGGGCACAGAGGCAACGCTTCGTGCGGCTTCCACCAAGGCGGGCCTCGACGCCATCCTTCCCGACGCCGAGATCGCGGTGGTCTGGGCATACAAGTCGGACCTATTGGAGGGATCGTGGGAGCTTGCCGGAAAGGTGGATTGGGTGCATGTCGCCGCGGCGGGGGTGGACAGGCCTCTGTTCCCCAAGTTGGTGGAGAGCTCGGCAGTGCTCACCAACGCCGCGGGAGTGTTCGACCGCCCCATGGCCGAGTGGGTGTTGATGTGCATCCTCGCCTATGTGAAAGAGTTCTTCGACAACATGGAATACCAACGGGAGCGAAGGTGGGTCAACCGGGAAGTTGGGGTACTGGAAGGTCAGAAGGCGCTGATCATTGGAGCTGGGGGAGTGGGACGGGACATCGCCCGCGTATTGGGGAAAGTAGGCATGGAGGTGCGAGGGGTGGCCCGAAGCCGACGTGGCGGCGATCCGGACTTCGGGACCGTCCATCCGATAGGCGATATGGCCGATTTACTTCCCGAGGCTGATTACGTGATTTGCGCTCTTCCCTTGACTGCCGCGACACAGGGCCTGTTTGGAACCGAAGAGTTCGCACTGATGAAACCCACCGCCCGATTCATAAACGTGGGCCGGGGTGCGTCGGTGGACGAGGAAGCGATGATCTCCGCCCTGCAGGAGGGCCAGATTGGAGGAGCGGCTTTGGATGTCTTCGTCACCGAGCCCCTGCCGATCGACAGCCCTCTGTGGGATCTGCCCAATGTTTACGTCTCGCCTCACATGTCGGGCAGCGGATTCGAAGAGCGGCTGGCCGTCCAGTTCCTCGACAACCTGCGCCGCTGGAAAGCCGGCCGACCCCTCCTCAACGTGGTGGACAAGCGCCTCGGCTTCGTCCCTTATCGAGGGTGACGGTCCGTCCTACCAAGTCAGAGGGAACCGCGGGGTACCACCCATTCGCAGGGTTGCCGGGTCACCTCAGCGATAAGGTCGTAGTCGGCGTCATAGTGGATAACCGTTAGGTCGTTGACTTCCGCAACGGCGGCAATCAGCAAGTCATGCAGAGAGACCCGATGCCGGCCAAATCGGGCCAATCTGTGTTGGACTTCGATGGCGCGATCTGTCGAGTTTCGGTCAGGGGATAAGAGGGCAGAGCTCGCCGTTCTGAGAGGAGGCTCTCGTAGTCAGCGAGGGACAGGGCGCTGTAGAGGATCTCGAGGTCGATGATGGGAGTGGTGGCGACCAAGCCGTTGATCAAGAGTGGCTCCAGTCGAGTTGCCACCGGTTGTTGGGGAAGCCTTGCGAGGGCGCTCTTGTCAGCCAGCCACTGTGGCGCTACCGCCATGCGTCGGCCGTCACCTCGTCATTGGCTATGTCTGTTCCCTCGCCGGTTACCAGGCGCGCCAAATGCTGCCGGCGGAGTTCGGCATTGATCACCTCGCGAAGTGAAGTGTTGACGGTTTCCTTTATTGTTGTCGCGCCGGTCAGGGTTCGGGCTTGGTCCAGTAAGCCGTCATCTATGTCAATTAACCGCTTCGTCACGGCCCAACAGCATATATCAAAGCTGGTGTGTTAGATATATGGTTACTCGGCTTAAGTTGTGAAGTTGGGTGCGTTGCAACTCACAGGCTGCGGCCGCCGTCGATGAGCATCACCTGTCCGGTGATGAACATTGACCTGTCCGAACAGAGGAACGAGATCAGATCGGCGACTTCCTCCGGTTCGGCGGCCCTTCGCAAGACGGCGGTGTTGACCAGCCTTTCTCGCAACTCGGGACGCATCGCGCGGCTCAGGATGGATTCGGTGAATCCTGGCGCCACGATGTTGACCCGGACCTTCCGCGGCGCCAGTTCTCGGGCCAGGGCCCTGGTCATCCCGATCAACCCGCCCTTGGACATGGTGTAGTTGAACTGCCCGAAGCTTCCCAGGTAGGCGCGCGACGAGATACTCACCACGGCCGATCCCTCTCCCAGGTACGGGATCAACTGCCGGGTGAGCTGGTAGGCGCCGCCCAGGTTCACCCCGATTACCACCGAGAACTGTTCGTCGGTCATGTTCACCAGCCGGACGTCTCGGATGATCCCGGCGTTGTTGATCAGCGCCGCCAGTGAGCCTTCCCCCTCCTCCATCGCATCCACGATGGCCTGCCGTCCGTCCTGGGTGGCGACGTCTGCCACGATCCCCTCGGCGTTCCGGCCGCCGTCCAGGGTCGCGGCCGTCTCTATCACGGCCGGATCGAGATCGGCCATCACAACGTGGAATCCCTCCTCGATGAGCCGGAGGGCGGTCGCCAGACCGATCCCCCGTCCAGCGCCGGTGATCACCGCGGTGGGCCTGGTCACGGGAGAGCCTTCCCCAGATGGATGGAGCCGAGACGGATCAACTCGCCGGTGGTGCCGGGGTTGTCCAAGAGACGTGCCACCCAGTTTGCGACAGTTTCCAGCTCGGCGTCCTCAACGATGGCGAGGACATTGGCCGGGATTCCCGCCTTGGCGGTCTCCTGTGCCAGATCCCGGGCAGCCGATAGGAGACCGGTGGCGACCATCGCCTTCCCCGCACCCCGTTTTCCGAGGAGATCGGGGCTTCCGACCACGTAGACAACCGGCGCTCCCGCCCGGGCCGCTTCCCGGGTCAGTATGAATGCCTCGGTCAACTCGTCTGAAACATCCTCCCACTCGTCACCGAGGGTCTGGTCGGTCCAGAACACCAGACCGTCGGAGGTGGCGCCCGGCTCCACACCCGCCCTGGCCAATCTCTCCGTCCAGCCCGATGGAACTCTCAAGTAGCTACGCAAGACGCTTCCGTAGCTTAACGACGGACGGTCCTTGGGTTCCGATCACCGCGTGGATCTCTTCCCGATGACCACCGCCCCCGCATCCGACAGTCCCTTGATTTCTGCGGCGCTGGCGCCCAAGGCGGCCAGCACTTCGGCAGTGTGTTCCCCCAGCTCCGGCGCAGGATCCTCGGCTCGGGATGACTCGGATCCCACCCGGAAGGGCGAGCCGGTGTGGGTAAGGGCACCTAGGCGGGGATGGGACTCCTCATAGAACATTTGCTGGTGAAGCGCTTGGGGGTCTTCCATCACCTCCGGGAGGGACATCACCCTTCCCACGGGTATTCCGGCAGCCGCGATCCTCTCAATCCAGGCATCCACTTGCATTGTTGAGAAAACCGCGTCAAGTGCTTCGACCAGTTCCTGCCGATGTGCCACCCGGTCGGGATTGGTTGGAAACCGTTCCGCCAGGTCGGGTCGGTCAATTACCTCACACAATCTCCGGAAGTGAGCATCCGCCACGATCGCCAGGGCCAGGAAGCCGCCCCGCGCCTTGAAGAGTTGGTTGGGTGCGGTGAAGGGAGAAGCGGTTCCCAGCCGGGTGGGCTGGCCTCCCTCGGCCAAAGCAATGGCATTCCAGGTGGATTGGACGGCCACCAGCCCATCCCGTAGGGAAACTTCCACTTTCTTCCCTCTGCCGGTCCGTGCCCGCTCAACCAAGGCGGCACAGACCAGGAGCGAGATGTTGGTCCCTGCCAGGAAGTCTGCGATGGTGGTCGCAACCTTTTGCGGTGGGTCACCGGGATGGCCGGTTACCGAGATCATTCCCGACTCGGCCTGGAAGATAAGGTCGATTCCAGGTCGGGCCGCGTCCGGACCGTCCGATCCGAAGGCCGAGACCACCGCGTAAATGACGCGGGGGTTGATCTCCCGCACCTCGGGTTCGCCCAGGTTGAGCCGTTCCATTGCCCCGTGCCGAAGGTTGTGCACCAGCACATCGGCAGTGCGCACCAATTCGATCAGCCACCGCCGCGCCTCGGGGCGCCGCGGCTGGAGAGCCACCGACCGCTTTCCCCGGTTCAAGGCCCCAAAGAAGGCGGACTCCCCTCCCTGGAAGGGGGGAAAGGCTCGGGACAGGTCGCCGTTGGGAGGCTCGACCTTGATCACCTCCGCGCCAAGATCGGCTAGGACCATTCCCGCGTAGGGAGCCCCCACGAGGTTGCCGATCTCCACCACCCTTGTCCCCGAAAGGGGACCGGAGGGGAGAATCACACTCTCTCCACCACCAGGGAGATTCCTTGCCCTGTCCCGATGCACATGGTCGCCAGCCCGTAGCCGCCTTCGCGGCGGGACAACTCGTGCACCAGGGTGGTGAGTATGCGTGCCCCGGAGCAACCCAGGGGATGACCCAGAGCGATGGCTCCCCCGTTCACATTCACTGTCTCCGGGTCGATGCCGAGTTCGTTCCGGCATGCCACCGCCTGGGCGGCGAAGGCCTCGTTCAACTCCACCAGGTCGAGGTCGTCGACATCCAGACCGGCTCGAGCCAGTGCCTTCTCACAGGCGGGGACCGGCCCGATCCCCATCAGGTCGGGATGTACGGCGGCCACCCCCGAGGAGACCAACCGGGCCATGGGGGTCAGCCCGGTCTTCTCCAACCCGGCGGCCGTAGCCAGGATCACTCCTGCGGCTCCGTCGTTCATTGGCGATGCGTTCCCGGCGGTGACTGTCCCACCTTCCCGGAACACCGGACGAAGTCTGGCCAGAGCCTCCATGGAGGTATTGGATCGGGGACCCTCGTCAGAGGTGATCAGCGCGATGGTCCGTTTCTTGGGCCCCACCGGAGCCTTTATCGGGACTATCTCGTGATCGAATCTCCCGGCCTGTTGGGCGGCGATGGCTCTCTGGTGGCTGGTCAAGGCGAACCGGTCCTGATCAACGCGGGTGACTCCGTACTTGGAGGCGACCTCCTCGGCGGTCTCGCCCATGTTGATGGGCGGGTACATTGCCTGCATGCGGGGGTTTACCAGCCGCCATCCCAGCACCGTGTCGACCATTTGAGGGGCACCCACCGCGTACCCTCGTTCCGGTTTGGTGACAACGAAGGGAGCGCGGCTCATTGCTTCCGAACCGCCCGCGATCATCACGTCTCCCCAACCTGCGGCCAACGCCTGAGCAGCGGTGATGATGGCCTGCAAGCCCGAGCCGCACAGACGGTTGACGGTCTGACCGGGAATCTCGATGCCCAGACCCGCCAGAAGCGTCGCCATGCGGGCTACGTTCCGGTTGTCCTCCCCGGCCTGGTTGGCGGCGCCCCACACCACATCCTCCACGTCTGTCGCATCCAGGCTGGGATTGCGACCCATCAGGGCTCGGACGACATGGGCGGCCAAGTCGTCGGGCCGGATAGCGGCGAGTTGCCCCCCGATCCGACCCATGGGCGTGCGACAAGCATCGGCAACGAAGACGTCGGTCATACGTAAGCCATCCTAATCCGAGTGTTGTCCTGTCGGCGAGGCAGCGACAGAAGTCCTCTACGGCAGCCTCGGGATGGACCGGCGCGGTACCGGGAACACTGCGTGGCCGAGGATTATGCTTGACTACACGGTTCCCTTTGACATTAAGGAGTTAGCATGGCCACCGACTGGAGAGATCTGTCCGAACGGCTCACCGACCTGCTCGGACTGGACCACACCCCCATCGCCATAACGTTTTCGGAGGAGCCGGTTTCTTCCGAAAGTGGGATTTCTCCCTTCGGAAGTCCGCTGTCGGAGCCCACTCCCGACGGGAGATCGGGCGCGGTTCCCGCTCCCTGCGTTTTCTGGATGCACGCCCACACCCGCACTTTCTTCACCACCCCGGACGATCACGGCAACTGCTCGGTGGGTGAGTACACCCACGGCCTGGTTGAAGCCGGAGACATCCTGAACCGGGAGGATGTGGGAGCGCTGCTGGAAGTGGGCTGGGTAACCATGGAGGCCTTCGCCGGGGTGGCGGCCCTGGAGCGCCGTCCCTCCTCGATCGTGTACGGACCTCTCGACGGCACTCCGCACGATCCTGATGTCGTACTGCTGAGGCTGAGTCCCTATCAGGCAATGGAGTTGGGCGACGCGGTCGCCATCCATCTCAGTGGAAAGCCTCAGTGCCAGATCCTTCCCATCGCCATCGACCAGGGCAAGGTGGCGCTGTCGATGGGATGCGCACTGTCGAGGGCCCGCACCGGAATGGGCGACGACGAGCTGACCTGCGCCATTCCGCCCGGACAACTGGCGGAGATAGTTGCGAACCTGGAAGGTGTGGTGGGCGCCGACAAACAGGTGGTCGGCTACGCTCACGCCGATGCCGCTCGCTTT
>JAAXHN010000018.1:36555-40825 GCA_012270885.1 Acidimicrobiia bacterium
ATCGGGCCCATCCCCCGCCGCCACCACCACAGGTCCGAACGCGCTCCACCGGCTCCGCCGGGGGACGCCTTTGGGAAGATATGACCTCCTGCCCGTCAGGGGCGCTCATTGGTGCGGTCCAACGACGTCAGGACGGACCGGGAGGTGTTCGACCCCATCAATGTGCATCGGTACTGTGTCAAGAGTCAACCCCCACCGGTGTTTTCTGCCCTTTTTTTCGCGACTTTTCTCCCAACCCGCACATCCTTTGGAGTCACGAACCGCCCCGCTTCCTGGCTAGCGGGACAACTCCCGATAGTGGGGAGTGGGGAAACGGGGAGTCACCCGGACTCCGGATAGCCAGACCTCCAGATCCAGGGCGCGCCGGGCCACGGCCGCCTTCCCGTGGGCGCCGATGTCCTCAGTGAGGCGATGGACGACGCTCCCGTCAGGTCTCTGGCCCCAGCCTCCCACCACCCTGCCGCACCACCACACGGTCGGTCCGGCGTTGCCGTTCCTGTCGAACAGCCCCTCCCATCGGTCGCCGAGATACCAGTGGCGCTCTCTCCATCCCATCACGGTGGAATCGAGTCCCGGGAGAAGAGCAGCCCACCGGCCGGGAGACGGAACCGGCTCGAGATCGTCTGCCATGACCCAAGCCGGGCCGGTGTCGACCTCGACCTCGGCAAGGTCCAAAGTGCTGAGTGCTGCTCGCAGATTCCGGAGGGTCCAGCCCGTCCACCATCTCAAGTCGGCCTCGGTCCCCGGCCCGTAGGCGCGCAGCCACCGCTCAACGAGGATCGCTCGCGCAACCGCCGGGTCGAGTTCGGGAATGCTGCCGGGCAACACCCTCTCCATGGAAGTCCAGCGGTACTGGCCGCTGCGCCATGTTCCCCGCGGCCGTCCTCGAAGGATGCGCCCTTCGGTGGCCAGAAGGAACAGGATGCGGGTGGAAACCCCGACCTTTCCTCCCCACTTCTTCCCCCTGCCGAAGGTGAGGGTCTCCTTGAGTTCGGACACATCCTCCCGCAGTTCGGTGGCCAGAGCCTCACCACGGTTCATGATCGCCTCGAGAGTGGCGTCCCCAACCTCCTCGATCCAGCCGTATCCGTCATCCGCGATTCCTTCGGATTTCAGGTAACCCGCCAATCTGCGCCTTTCGGGCTCAGCCAGGGGGAGGGCACACCCATGATGGAGCAAGGGGATCAGGTCGGTAGGAACCGCAAACAGAGTCCGCCGCATACCCAGAATCCGGAACAGCGAGAGGTCTTCATACAGGCAGACTTCCATGTCAGGGATGGTCAGATCGTGCACTCTCGCCCATGCGGACAGGAAGGGCGTAGCCGGGTCACTGGTGTGAAGTCCCACCTGGTCGCGGGCGGCTTCAACCGGTGACGACGCCCGATGGTCGGGGTGAAGATGGTGACGGGAAGCCATGCGGGCCCGTCTCTCCTCGACGCCGATCCGCCTGCTCACCTTGGCAACGCCAGTCTATGAACAGATGCATGGAGGTTGATGGCCGGGATGGAGGGCGTTGGTTGTCCCGGCCACTCCAACCCGGACAACCACGCTATTCGAGTCGTATTGCTCAGCCCACCACCGGGATCCGCTGCATGGCCTCGGCTACCTTGTCGTCCGGGTACTCGTAGTCAGTCAGGCCGCCGGCCAGGTAGTTGTCGTAGGCTGCCATATCGAAGGCGCCATGTCCGCACATGGCGGTGAGGACCACCTTCTCCTCGCCGCTCTCCCGACATTCGTTGGCCACCCGGATGGCCGAAGCCAGAGCATGGGTGGGTTCGGGAGCGGGGACGATGCCTTCGGAGCGAGCGAACTGGACGCCGGCCGCGAAGCACTCGTTCTGTCCGATGGCTTCCGCCTCTATCAGTCCCAGCTCATAGATGTGGGAGAGCAGAGGAGACATGCCGTGATAGCGCAAGCCCCCGGCATGGATCGGATCTGGTATGAAGGAGTGGCCGAGGGTATGCATCTTGATGAGCGGGGTCATCCCGATGGTGTCCCCGAAGTCGTACCGGTACTCGCCCTTGGTGAAGGACGGACAGGAGGCAGGCTCGGAGGCCCGGATGGTTGGATCGATCCTCCCGGCCAGCTTCTCCCGCAGGAAGGGGAACATCAATCCCGAGAAGTTGGAACCTCCCCCGGTGCAGCCCACTATCACGTCGGGAGTGTCTCCGGCCATGGCCATCTGATCGAGGGCCTCCTCGCCTATCACGGTCTGGTGCAACAGGACATGATTGAGGACGCTTCCCAGCGAGTACTTGGCCTCCGGATTGGTGGCCGCCACCTCGACAGCCTCCGAGATGGCGATCCCCAGGCTCCCCGGCGACTCAGGATCCGATTCCAGCACGGTACGTCCGGCATTGGTCACCTCGGAAGGCGAGGGATGTACTGTGGCGCCCCACACCTCCATCATCGATTTGCGGTAGGGCTTCTGGTCGAAGGAGGCCCGTACCTGCCAGACTTCACAGTCCATTCCGAAGATGGCGCAAGCCAAGGCGAGAGCGGAGCCCCACTGTCCAGCGCCGGTCTCGGTGGTCAGCTTCTTGACGCCTTCCTGGGCGTTGTAGAAGGCTTGGGCCACCGCCGTGTTGGGCTTGTGGGAACCGGCCGGGCTTCCTCCCTCGTACTTGTAATAGATGCGGGCGGGCGTGTCGAGCGCCTTTTCCAGCCCGGTCGCCCGGTAGAGGGGAGTGGGCCTCCACATTCGATAGACATCGATTATCTCTCCGGGGATATCTATCCGGGAGTCCCCCGATACTTCCTGGAGGATGAGCGCCATGGGAAAGAGCGGGGCCAGATCGTCGGGACCCACCGGTTGATGCGTTCCGGGATGAAGTACCGGAGGTGGCGGCGCCGGCAAGTCAGGAATGATGTTGTACCAACTGGTGGGTATCTGGGACTCGGCGAGAGTAAACTTCCTTTGAGCCATCGTCGATCCTCGTTTCTGCTCGGTTTCTTTCGATTGTGGCTGATATTAGATAACCCGACACTGCAGGTAGACAGATGACTGTCAGCCCTCCCGAATCCCTTCCCTGGACCAACAATCCCGACGCCGACCGCTTATTGGCAGAAGACAGTTTGGCTCTTCTGATCGGCATGCTGCTCGACCAGCAGTTTCCCATGGAGCGAGCGTTCTTCGGTCCCTACCTGCTTCAGGAGCGCCTGGGCGGACCACTAGATGCGGGTGAGATCGCCGATTGGGATCCCGAGGAGTTCGCCACCATATTCCGGGGCCCTCCGGCCATACATCGCTACCCGGCGTCCATGGCCAAGCGCACCCAAGCCCTCTGCCAAACTCTGCTCGACGAATATGACGGCGTGGCCGAGCGTCTGTGGAACGAAGCTGAGGACGGCAGGGACTTGTACAAGCGCCTGAAGAGCCTGCCCGGGTACGGAGAGATGAAGTCGCGGGTGTTCGTGGGCATTCTGGGCAAACGCATGGGAACTCAACCACCCGGTTGGGAGGACGAGGCCACCCAGCGTCCTTCCATCGCCGACGTGGCTCGCTGGGAGGATGTCGCCGAGTTGCGGGCGATGAAGCGGGAGATGAAGAAAGCCGCCCAGGCCAAGAAGAAGGGTTAACCGCAGGGCCGGTCAGGAAGAGGGCGACCTATTCTCTCCGGTATGAAGATCGACTTTTACTTTGACCCAATTTGCCCGTGGTGCTGGATCACCAGCCGGTGGCTAATGGAAGTGGAGCCCCACCGGCCGGTCGACGTCACCTGGCGATCTTTCAGCCTCCGCATAAAAAACCAGGGCCAGGATCGTCCCGAGGGCGCCTGGGCAGTCGCTGACTGGGGGAGAGGAGCGCTGCGGATAGTGGAGGCAGCCCGCGCCTCCGAAGGAGAGCAATTCGTGGACGATTGGTACACCGAACTCGGGGCTCGCTACCACCACGACGAGGAGCGGTTCCCCGACTTTGCAGCCAGCTTGCAGGCGATCGGACGCTCCCCGGACTGGGCTGATGCTGCGGATGATCCCCGCTGGGATGAGGCCATCGAGGATTCCATGTCGGAGGTGCTGGGTCTCTTGGGAGATGACATCGGGGTGCCGGCCATCGTGTTCGACGGCCAGTACGGGTACTTCGGTCCGGTCATTTCCCCGGCGCCGACCGGAGAAGCAGCCCTAGCTCTCTTCGACAGCTTCCAGACCTTGGCGGCCCAACCAGGAATCTGGGAGGTCAAGAGAGACCGAACCGTCGGCCCGGTCTTCGGCCCCCGTCCTTGACCCTGGGAGCTAACTGCGCCTAGAGATCGATCCGAGGGATGTACCA
>JAAXHN010000019.1 GCA_012270885.1 Acidimicrobiia bacterium
CCGCCGCCTGTTGCACGGGATCCTGGTCATGTGGATCGTCTCGACCGCCGTGTTCGTGATCTTCCGGCTGGTCCCAGGCGACCCCGCCGCCATGACACTCGGCCTCGACGCCTCACCGGAGGACTACGAAGCACTCCGAGAGGAGTTGGGCCTCAACGACCCCACCCACGTCCAATACCTGCGCTGGATGGGGAACCTGGCCCGCGGCGACTTCGGGAAGTCGATTACTCACGGCTACGCCGAGGTGTCCAGCCTGGTCTTTCCCGCCTTGGGGAGAACCTTGGAACTGGCTGCTCTCTCCATACTCCTGGCCGTGATTGTGGCCGTGCCCCTGGGGATGATCTCGGCCATCCGGGAAGGGACATGGGTGGACCACATCGCCCGGGTGTTCACCACCCTGGGATTCAGCATGCCCACCTATGTGATGGGAATCGGCTTGCTCATCCTGCTGGCGGAAGTGTTCCCCCTTCTACCTCCCGGGGGGTACGTTCCCTTTGGAGAAGATCCCGTCAAGCACCTCAGTCAACTGATAATGCCGGTGCTCACCATCGCGTCGGTGACCGCCGCCCGGCTGACCCGGTTCATGAGAGCAGGGATGTTGGAAGTGCTCAGCGCCGACTACGTGCGCACCGCCCGCGCCAAGGGCCTGACGGAGCGTCGGGTCAACTACTGGCATGCCTTCCGGAACGCCGCCATCCCGCTGGTCACCGAGGTGGGCGTCAACTTCGGATTGCTGGTGGGAGGGATGGTGGTTATCGAGCAGATCTTCATTTGGCCGGGGTTGGGATGGCTTATGATCCAGTCCATCCTCACCCGGGCGTTCGACGTGGTTCAGATAGCCGTGCTGGTCTCGGCCGCCACCTTCGTGATCGTCAACCTGCTGGTGGACCTGACCTATTCCTGGCTCGACCCGAGGATCGCCCGTTCATGAGCGCACAAGGACCAACCCGGATATGACATCTGCCGCACAGTTCTCGGAGAGACGCAAGATCTGGAGGAGGATCGTCCGCAATCCCCTCCACCTCTTCACGCTCAGCATGGTGGCGCTACTGGTGCTGACCGCGCTGTTCGCCGATCTCCTGGCGCCTTACGGCGCCACCGAAGTGGTCGCCTATCCCTTCGAGTTGCCCACCGCACAGTTCTGGCTTGGCACCGACTCGATAGGAAGGGACATCTTCAGTCGTCTCATCCACGGGTCGCGAGTCTCCCTGTACGTGGGCTTTGCCTCCACCGCCATCGCGGTGGTGTTCGGGGTGCCGATGGGCGTGGTCAGCGGGTACTTCGGGAAGCTCACCGACACCATAATGATGCGCACCACCGACGGCTTGCTGGCGTTTCCCCCCATCATCCTGGCCATGGCCATGGTGGCGGTGCTGGGAACCAATCTGCGCAATACCATCATTGCCATCGGGATAGTCCAGATCCCCCGCTTCGCCCGTCTGGTGCGAGGAATGGCCCTCTCCCTCAAAGAGAGCGAATTCATCACCGCGGGCAGAGCCTTGGGCGCCAGTCATGTGTATCTGATGCAGCGGTCGCTCCTGCCCAACCTGACCTCGATCATCCTGGTGCAGTTCACTCTCACCTTCGCCACCGCGGTACTAACCGAAGCCGCCCTCAGTTTCCTGGGTCTGGGCGCTCAGCCTCCCGCCCCGTCCTGGGGCGCCATGCTGCTGGCCGGCAAGACCCTGGTCTCCACCAATCCCTACCTGGCGTTGGGAGCGGGAAGCGCCATATTCATAACGGTGCTGGTCTTCACCCTTCTGGGCGACACCCTCACCGACCTCCTCAACCCCTACCGCACCGACCGTTAAAGGACAGGGGCTTCCCGGTCACGGAGAGACTCTCGGAGCGGTCGATGATCACAACTTGTACTTGCGGAGGACGCTCTCCTGCACGTCGATACCCAGACCGGGTTGCTCCGGCGGGATGCCGACGGTGCCCCGATCATGGACGAAGGGGTTGGTGACCATTTCATGCTGCATCGGGTTCTCGATGGGTTTGAACTCGAACAGCAGGCACCGCTCGGTGCTAAACGACAGCGCCAGGCTGGCCGCGGTCACCGGTGCGCCGCTCCAGGCGTGGGCGTTGAACCACACTCCCGCCTGTTCCACCAAGCGGATGATCTGCAGGGAGCCGGTGATGCCCCCGACGCGACCGGGGTCGACTCCCAGCACGTCGGCTGCGCCGGTGTCGATCACCTCGCGGTAGCCGTCTGCGTCCCACTCCCGCTCTCCCCACGCCAGCATGGTGTTCACCGCGCCGCGGAGTTTCTTGTAATTGATGTACTCGCGGGGCTCGAAGGGCTCCTCCATCCACCGCAATCCGTACTCCTCCCATGTGCGGATGAGCCGGATGGCATGTTCCAGGTCCCAGGTGCAATTGACCCCGCGGTCCAGCATGATCCAGGCATCGGGACCCACCGCCTCCCGGAGGCGGCGCATGAACTCGATGTCCCGATTGGCATCGTAACCCAGGCGGGCTATCCCCGCCTTTCCCAATCCGATCTTCACTCCCCGGTAACCGTCTTCCTGCACCCACCGGCCGTGTTTTTCGATCTCCTCGTCCATGGTCAGGAAGGCGTGGGTGCTGGCAATAGCCGGCAGCGACTCCCGGACGGGGCCGCCCAGCATCTTGAGGAGGGACTGGCCTGAGTCCTTTCCCTTCAGGTCCCATAGGGCCAGGTCGATCGCCGAGAGGGCGAAGTGAGAAAGCCCGCCCCGGAATCCGTACCACCAGGCGTGTTTGCGCAACTGCCGCCAGATGGCGATGTTGTCGGCCACGTCCCTCCCTACGATGAGCTCCCCCATCCCCAAGATGATCTGCTCGGTGGCCCGGCACGCCTCCGGCCACATGGTTACGGCCTCTCCCCAGCCCACGGTCCCATCGGTCGTCTCGATCCGGCAAAAGGTGAGGTGCCGGGTGGCGCCGGAGTCGTTGGGCTCGGGATAGGCGACCGAGATTGGAGTTACCTTGGATATGCGCATCATTTCTCCTGTTCCGGGACCGCTCAGCCCCTACTTCTGCAAGAAAGCCCTATGAGGTAATGGTAGAGGACGGATCCCCCGGCGCTCCGGTGGGAGAGGGAGTTAATTGGCGGGGAGAATCCCCGGGCCCGGGGCCGGTGTCAGACCGCTCGGACCTCGAAGCCCATCCACTCCGCCATCATCTGAAGCGTCCGGAGGTGGTGGCCGGGGGTAAGCACGCTGTGGTGGGTGGCGCCGGCGTTGCAGAACCGCTGGAAGGCCTCGGGGGCCGGACCCGAGGAGAAGCGGAACATCCCGTTCGGTCCCTCGATCGCCTCGTGCCGCGAGCCGATTATCTCACCCTCGCCCACCACCAGCGCCCAGCCCCCCTCGGCGCCCGCTATCGGAGACATGCTGAGCAGGGTGGCGGGTCCGGTGGGCAGGGAGAACACGATTGCGGTGCCGGGGCCGCCCACCCCCATGTAGTGGTCCTCGGGCAGGAGGGTGATGGGGCGGGTCGGATCGGCCATCGAGACATCGCTCTCGCCGCCGTTGGCCAAGAGCACCCAGTCCCCTTCGAAGTCGACCCCGTAAACCTCGCAGTACAGGGAACCGCCCGCCACCGCCTTCCCGATGACCAGGGCGATGCCGGCCGGAAGGTCGCCGGTGCATGAAAGCGGCGTGCCCCCCTCGGTCAGACATGTGACTCCCAGACAGGCCGTGATCCCGACCTCGGGGTTCCAGCGGAACATGTCCCCGTGGCAGTTCACCGTCCCGCCCGCCAGACCGTTGCGTTCGCAGATGTCCTGGAGGGCCAGCGCCAGGCGAGCCGAACGGTGAAGGATCTCGTCGGATGTTCGACCCGACTCAAACCTGTCCCGCAGGCCGTCGGCAAGTCCTTTCACGCCCTCCCCGGATGCTCCTGCAAAAGCGGCGTTCAGTTCCTCCGTCGATATCGACACCATCTCCAGGCCCAGTCGAGCCACCTCCTCGGGCGTGGCCTCAACATCCAGATACCCTCCGATCGGAGCACCGATCGCACCCACCCGGGAACCTCGGAGACGTTTGGCAATCGCGGCCGCCCGCACGGTCTCCGCCACCTCCGCCGCGAATTCCTCCGAATCCAACCGGCCCACCATGGTGACCATCGGTTTTCCTTCCCGGGCCATGACGTTGGTGAACATCACCAGACCCACCAGGGTGCTGCGCTGGGTTCCCTCCTCGGTGGTGTACACGTCGGGTATCGAGGTCAGTTCCTGGGCGGCCACCGAGATCACCGGAACGTCCAACCCCGAGATCGCCTCCCAGCCATAGCTGGGGGGAGCGGCCATGGCGGGAACGAAGACCACCACTTCGACTTCTTCGGCAGCGAATACCCGGTTTGCCCGGCGCCCGGCCTCCTCGGAGTCCACCACACCGGGATACACGACATCCCCTCCGGCCGAGAGGAACTCGGTGAATCGATGAGCCAAAGCTTCCCGGTCCCGGCGGAACTCGGGGGGCATCGCCTCGTCGAACAGCCCGAAATAAACGGACAGTTGTCCGATACGCGGTGGGCGGTCTGGAGAGGGGCGGCTCATCGGTTGGCCTAACTTTAATAACAGACCACATCCCGCCGACGAAAGGAACGACCGCCATGCGGCTTTCGTGCGCCGACTATTCCTTCCCGCTACTGCCGTACGACGTGAACCTCGCCCTGATCAAGGGACTGGAATTCGATGCGGTGGACGTAGCCGTGTTCTCGGGAAACCCCAACAACTCCGCCGAGGACGTCATCGTCGACCCCACCGGCGTGGGCCGGCGGGTCAAGGCCATGACCGACGATGCCGGGCTGGGTGTGGCAGATGTCTTCCCCATCGTGATCACCGACTTCAGACCCGTGTTCGACGTGCAGTCGGCGGCGCCCAACAATCCCTCGGCCGAGGTTCGGACCAAGGCCCGGGATGACTTCCGTCGCTTCATCGAGTTCACCTTGGTGCTGGAGTCTCCAGGGCTCACCATCCTGCCGGGCTGCCCCTTCGAGGACAGCGATCCGGATCGCGACTGGGGGCTGGCAACCGAGGAACTGGCCTGGAGGGTGCAGGTAGCCGAGGAGGCCGGTCTGGATCTGGGATTCGAACCTCACATCGGTTCGATCACCGAGACTCCCGAGGCAACTGCGCAGTTTGTGGCAGAGGTACCGGGCTTAAAGGTCTGCCTTGACTTCGCGCATTTCGTCTACCAGGGCATTTCCCAGGAGCGCATTGAGACCCTTTTGCCAATTTCTCGCCATCACCAGGTCCGGCAAGCCGCTACGGGCGTGATGCAGGCTATTTCCTACGAAGGAACCATCGACATCAAGCGACTTGTGCGGCAGTTGGTCGCCCAAGGCTACGAGGGCTTCATCGCCGCCGAGTACGTCTGGATGCAGAAGTGGGCCTGCGACCGGGTGGACAACCTGTGCGAGACCATCTACGTACGCAACGAGATCCGCGAGGCTCTGGCCGACGTGAGCTCGAACTGAGCCGGAACACTCCGCTGAACGGGTTGAGCCCGTCTTCCGGGCCGGCGCCTACCGGCCGTGGCGGCGGTCGGCCATTGCTCGCACCGCGTCTTCGGGGAAGTGGTCCCAGACGATCGACAGGGCCGCGGCTGCTTCGGGGGGAAGGGTGGCGATGATGTCGTCTATCTCCTGCAGGTCGCCCTCCGACAACTCCCATTCGTCGGCGCCGGCCATCGCCTGGATGTGCCGGGGCGTCTTGGCGCCTATCAGTGTCGAGGTGACGCCGGGGGTGGCCAGCGTCCAGGCCACCGCCAACTGCACCAGGGTGCGGCCGTGGTCCCGCGCCCATCCCTCCAGACGGTTGGAGAGGCGCGCCCACTCAGGATAGACATCCGGATGGAAACGGGGCAGATAGAACCGCTCATCGTGAGTGGGGAAGGTCCGGTGGGGTGACAGCCCGTCGGCCAAGAGACCCCGAGCCAGCGGACTGAAGGCGAACACATGCACTCCGTTGTCCCGCGACCAGGGGATGATTGACTCCCCCACCGGCAGGTGAATCCCGTCGTCCGTGCCGACCTGATCGTAGAGCGACCAGAGATTCTGGGTCGAGAACAGCTTGACCGCCGAGGAAAGCTCTTCCATCAAGGGCACGGGAAGGTTGCAGACGCCCACATTGAGGACGTCTCCGCTCTCCACCAATCGCGCCAGCGATTCCCCCACCTCCGCCATGGACGGGGCATCGTCGAAGGTGATCACCCAGTCCGGCGGGCCATGCAACTGCAGGAGATCGACTCGATCCGTCCGCAGTTTCCTGAGGCTGTTGTTCAAGGAGACGCGCATGTTCTCATAGGTGTACGGTTCGTTGGGGAAGACCTTGGTGGCCAGGAAGACCTGATCGCGCCGCCCGGCCAGGAACCGACCCAACCTCACCTCGGAGTCGAGATATCCCTCCGCGGTGTCGAAGAACGTCCATCCGGCGTCCAGCGCGGCGTCCACCGTGGCTCCGGCGGTCTCCACATCCAGATTGCCGTACCCACCCCCCAGAGGATAGCAACCCAGGGCGAGCTTCGAGAGGCTCTGTTCACTCATCATCCTCCTCCTTTCGGTTCGGAGACCAAGCGGGCGTCACCGGCGACTCCGGATCGAAGAAGTAGAGACGGCTGTCCCGGTTGGGGACGATGTGCCTGTCCTCGCCGGCGCCGATCGGACGATCACCGCTCAATTTGATGACGAAGCGGCTCTCCTTTGCCGTCTCCAACTGACTCAAAACCGTGTCGTCAATGTCCTGGGCAATTTCACGTAACCCCTCGGTGACGACTGTGGGTGCGGGAACATCGACATGCACCAGGGTCTCCGACCCCAGGACCTCCGAGAACCGCACCTTCACGGGAATGCCCTGTCCCGATCCGTTTTCTGCGAAGATGAAATGTTCGGGACGGACGCCGAGGATCACCTCCTTTCCCTGGGCATCGGAACGCGGGGGACCAGTCAACAGCTCGGAGGGCAACTCGAAGGTCCTACCTTCCCCGTACACCATGTGAACCCGGTCTCCATCCACCTGTAGCCGTCCTTGGAGCAGGTTCATGGCGGGCGATCCGATGAAGTCTGCCACGAACAGGTTGGCCGGCTCCCAGTAGAGCTCGCGGGGTGTCCCTACCTGTTGCAGCACGCCCCGCCTCAGCACCGCGATGCGGTCGGCCATGGTCATGGCTTCAACCTGGTCGTGCGTCACATAGATCATGGTCGACCCGAGCCGTTGCTGCAGTTCTCTGACTTCGGTGCGCATCTGGGTCCGCAGCTTGGCGTCGAGATTGGAGAGCGGTTCATCCAGCAGAAAGACCCGGGGATCTCGCACCATGGCGCGCCCCATCGCCACCCGTTGCCGCTGGCCGCCACTGAGTTGGGCCGGCTGACGTCGCAACAGCTCACTCAGGCTCAGCACGTTGGCGGTCTCGCCCACGATCCGGTCCCGGATGGCTCTGGCCACGTGCTGGAGTCTGAGGCTGAAACCCATGTTCTCGGCCACGGTCATGTGGGGATACAGGGCGTAGTTCTGGAAGACCATTGCGATGTTGCGTTTGTCGGGGGAGATCTCGTTCACCCGTTCCCCTCCGATGTACAGGGAGCCTGCCGATATCTCTTCGAGACCGGCGATCATTCGGAGTATCGACGACTTGCCGCAACCCGACGGTCCCACCAGCACCATCAGTTCGCCCTCCTCGACGGTGAGATCGAGGCTGTCAACGGCTACCGTGCCGTCGAGGTAGACCTTCCAGACGTCCTCAAGAGTTACAAAAGTCATGAAGATGCTCCAATCGGCTTGTCGAAGGAGGCGACGCGCTCGTCAACCTCTCGCCGAACGTAGTTGAGACAACGGTCCCACCTGAGGGAATCGGCCACCACACGGTCCACGGGACGGGTGGTCAGATCAGGCACCTCCGGCTGGTCCATTTCCGCCAACACCACCCGATTGCCGGGGGAGTTGTAGTACTGCACCGGCAGTCCCCTGACCGCCTTGCCCCACTGGACGCACCGAAAACCCGGGAGGCTCCGCAGAGCCGGCAGGTGCTTGCGAATGATCCAACTGTCGAATTCCTCCTGCTGATGATCGCCCACCTCGAACCGCTGCATCAGAAGACACCCCTCCAGAGAGGGCTCCGGGTCTCCCGGCCACCGGGGACCAAGCCGGTAGACGTTTCCGGTGTAAGTGCTGTCATCCAGTTCATTGAAGGAGTCGAAGAACTGGCTGCCGTCTTCTATAGCCGCCGCAAGACCGGGGTCGGACATCCAGCGCTTGAGGCCGTCGAGATCCTCGGCCCAGTAGGCAGCCATGCGGTTGCCGCTCCCCTGCCAAGCCTGAGGAATGCCGGAGGTGCGGGTGGCGTAGTAACTCACCCGCCTGACCCCGGGCAAACCGACCAGGTCGACAAGATGTTTGGTCTGCTGCCAATGATCGAACTCGGCCAGC
>JAAXHN010000020.1:0-2634 GCA_012270885.1 Acidimicrobiia bacterium
AGCAAACATAAGTTTACATACCGCCACATATCAAACTATCTTGATATACCGTAAAACAAAGTGATCTGCCTGTATCAGGGCCGAAGGATCAGTCCAAACTCTGATAAGGTGGAAAGACCCCATCGGGCACCGAGCGATGATGGCCTTTCGGCGTTAGCCGGGCAGGACCGGATGTCAGCGAGGTTGTGGGAGCGAACCAGTGATGCTGTGATGAGCACACCTAAGACGGCTTCAGGTTAGGTGGGCCTCCCACAGGGTGTTGATGGGGTGGAGATGTAGCCGGTCTCCTATGGTAAGCGTTTGTGGGCCGGTGTGGAGGAGAAGGCCGGCTTGGAAGGTTCCTGGTGTGATGGCGTCCAGCTTGTCGCGTAGCCAGCGGACGTGGCGCAGTTGGCTTGCGGTAGGAGAGCTGGTGGCCTTGATTTCGATCGCCACGATGGTCCCGTCGCGGCGTTCCAGTATCAGGTCGATCTCCCGGCCCGGATAGTCTCGGTAAGAGAACATGTTTATGCGACTCTGGGTGTTGGAGAGTTGGCGGGCGATCTCGTTTACCGTGAACGTCTCCAGCAGGGGGCCGGTAGCGGGGGCGGTGGCCGGGATGAGCATCGCCGGTGCGATCCCAAGGAGACTGGCCGCGATCCCGCTGTCGGTGAGGTGGAGCTTGGGACGTCGCACGGTCCTTTTGGTGTAGTTGCGTGACCATTGGGGCAACAGATGGATCAAGAACACGGTTTGGAGCCATTCCAGGTAGGTCACTACGGTGCTGCGGTCGATGCCGAGGGCATTGGCCACCCCTGTGATGTTGAGCTCGGCAGCCGTGGCCGAAGCCGTCCATCTTAGGAGCTGGGGAACAGCTGCCTTCCGGCGAACGTCTGCAAGTTCGAAGATGTCCCTTTGTAAGACTGTTTCCAGGTAGCTTTGGAACCAGTCGTCTCTGAGACGGGACGGCAGGTTCAGGACTTCCGGATAACCGCCCCGACATACACATTCGAGGTATTCACGGCGTTTCATGTGTTTCCTCGGGCCAATCCGGTCCGGCTGTTCAAACCACTGGTCGATAACGGAGGCTGTCCTTCCTTCGAGTTCGGCCTGCGACAGCGGCCAGAGCCGTAGAATTCGTACACGCCCGGCCAGGGACTCGCTGATGGTGGGAACCGACAGGAAATTGGTGGAGCCGGTCAGGAGGAAACGACCGGGTGTCGGATCAGCGTCGACGAGTTGCTTCACAGCTCTTATCAGCCGGTCTCCGCCGAGTTGGACCTCGTCCACCGTGAGCGGCTTGGGCTGTTCTGTCAGGAAGGTTGTCGGGTCACCGATGGCGGCCTCTCGGGTGGCGTCGTCGTCCAGTGTCATGTAGGCACCGTGGCGTTCTTCTGTGACCAGCCGCGCCAGGGTCGTCTTTCCTGACTGGCGCGCTCCGTGCAACACAACAACCCGAAAGGTGTCAAGGGCTTCGTTGAGATAAGGGCGCAGGTGGCGTTCGATCAGCATCGTAGTTCAGACTTATCCGACGATTTTATACGTTACTAACCCCCATTTTATACCGACTAATCCACTGGTTTTACACGGAGATAACCATGATATTTTTCACCACCGCTCCCCCACAACGACTACAACCACCACGGTTCCCGAGGGGCCGGTACGGCCACCATCCACCCGCCACCCATCCCGTGGAGGCTCACCGAGATGCCGCTCCCCGGACCGTCCACCAGCGAAACTGACCCTCCGGTAGGCCGGCCTCGGCCAGAGCGGGATCCAGCGCGTATTCGACGATCGCCCAGAGCCGCCGAACCGATGCAAAACACACCCTATTGCCGATGAACCGCGCCGGGTTTATCGGTGAGTGAGGTGTGCCCCCACTTTCGTGGAGTCGGGTTATTTGAATTGGCGGTGGCAGCCGCCCACCGGGAGGCCGGGCTGGAAAACCCCACCGCCACGGAACTGGTGCGCACGGCCATGCCGCCCGGTACACCCGGAACGAGGCCGCGGCGCGCAACGCCGTTGCCCAGTACTACCGCCAACTCAGCCTGCTCCACGGCGCCGCCCCGGCGGACAAACCCCCGGTTGAACAGCGATTGTTCACCAACGAAAAAGCAACCTATTAACACAACCGCTATTACACAAAACCCCAGGTCAGAACAAAGATATGCGGTTAGCCCATGAGTCCGGCGACGGTCGGCTAGGGTAGGAAGCAAAACCGAAGTCGCCCGCCAAGAAACCGCAGAGAGGAGGCGGTATGTACCCACCTGCATTCGATTACCAGGCGCCCGACACCTTGGAAGGCGCCCTGGCCGCCCTGGGGGAGCTGGGAGACGAGGGGAGGGTGCTGGCCGGAGGCCAGAGCCTGATCCCCATGATGAAGCTTCGCCTGGCGGCGCCATCCCATCTGGTCGACATCAACCGGATCTCGGAACTCTCCTATGTGAGACGGGAGAACGGGACGCTCTGCATCGGCGCCCTGGCTCGGCACAACGACGTGGTCGGATCCGCCGACGCCAAGGCCTCGGGCGTGGTTTCCTCCGCTGCTCCCTGGATCTCCGACCCCCTGGTCCGCAACCGCGGGACGGTGTGCGGGTCGGTGGCCCACTGCGACCCCGAGGGCGACTGGAACTCGGTGATGCTGGCCGCCCGAGC